>NZ_MDJR01000006.1 GCF_001730685.1 Caloranaerobacter ferrireducens
GTCAAGAACTTTTTTTGCTTTTTTTCTTTTGCCTTTTCCTCAACGGCAAGAAATAATTTATCACAAAATTTTTCATTAGTCAAGAACATTTTTCATAATATCAAATACATTAAAAAGCTAAGAGTACTTCAACTCTTAGCTTTTTCTGTATCTAATTATTTATTTTCAATAGGCTTCATAGTTGGGAATAGTATAACATCTCTGATTGATGATTGATTAGTTAAAATCATTATCAATCTATCTATACCTATACCTAACCCTCCAGTTGGTGGTAAACCTACCTCTAAAGCATTTAGGAAGTCAGTATCCATCATATGAGCTTCATCATCACCTGCTTCTCTTTGTTTTAATTGTTCAATAAATCTCTGCCTTTGATCTATTGGGTCGTTTAATTCAGAAAATGCATTAGCTATCTCCCATGTATTAATAAATGCTTCAAATCTATTAGTAATTCTTGGATCATCAGGATTTCTCTTAGCTAATGGTGATACTTCTACTGGATGATGTGTAATAAAAGTAGGTTGAACTAAATGTTTCTCTGCGTACTCTTCAAATAACTCATTTATTACATGTCCTCTAGTCATTCCTGGCTTTATCTCTATCCCTTTTTCTTTTGCTATTTTTAATGCTTCTTCATCTGTGTTTATTTCACTAAAATCTACCCCTGCATATTTCTTTACTGCTTCTTCCATGCTCATTCTATTCCATGGTGGTGTTAAATCTATTTCTTTACCTTGATAGTTTATTTTAGTTGTTCCTAACGCTTTTTCTGCAACATATGCAACTAAGTTTTCAGTTAATCTCATCATATCTTCATAATCAGCATAAGCCTGATATAATTCAATAGCTGTATATTCAGGATTATGTTTTATTGACATTCCTTCATTTCTGAACATTCTGCCCATTTCATAAACTTTATCAAATCCACCTACTATTAATCTTTTTAAGTATAGCTCATTTGCAATTCTTAAGTACATATCTATATCTAAAGTATTATGATGAGTGATAAATGGCCTAGCAGCCGCACCACCAGCTATAGTGTTTAAAATTGGTGTATCAACTTCTAAGAAGCCTCTGTTATCTAAATACTCTCTAACTGCTTTTATTATTTTTGACCTTAGAATAAATGTTTGTTTAACTTCAGGATTTACAATCAAATCTACATATCTCTGTCTATATCTTAAATCTGGGTCTTTAAGTCCATGGAACTTCTCAGGTAATATTTGTAATGATTTAGTAAGTAATACGATTTCTTCAGCTTTTACAGAAATTTCACCTTTCTTAGTTTTAAATACTTCTCCCTTTACGCCAATTATATCTCCAATATCATAGGTTTTAAAAATTTCATATTCTTCTTCTCCAATTAAATTAACCTTTACAAAAACTTGAATTCTACCTTCACTATCTTGTATATCAATAAAACTTGCTTTACCATGCCCTCTTTTAGACATGATTCTACCTGCTATCGAAACAAACTTTCCTTCCATTTCATCAAAATTATCAATAATATCCTTACTATGATAAGTCACTTCATATTTTTCTATTTTAAATGGGTCTCTTCCCATTTCTCTAAGTTTATTAAGCTTTTCTCTCCTAAGTCTTAACATCTCATTAAGATTGCTTTCTTCATATGTCATTTAATACACCTCCAAATTACCTAGTTATCTCTAGTACCTCATACCTAATAACCCCATCTGGAACCTGTACCTCTACTATTTCTCCTTTCTTCCTTCCAATTAGAGCTTCTCCTACAGGTGATTCATTAGAAATCTTTCCTTCATAAGGATCTGCTTCTGCTGAACCAACAATAGTATATTCTATTTCCTCATCAAATTCTAAATCTTTAACCTTAACTTTAGTACCTATGCTTACTATCTCTAAGTTAATATCTTCATCGTCTATAATTCTAGCTGTCCTTAATATCCCTTCTAATTTAGCTATTCTCTCTTCTAATTGTGCTTGTTCATTCTTTGCTTCGTCATACTCTGAGTTCTCACTGATATCTCCAAAAGCAAGTGCATGCTTAATTCTTTCGGCTACCTCTTTTCTCCTAACTGTTTTAAGATACTCTAATTCATCTTCAATCTTTTTTAACCCTTCTACGGTTAAAACCACTTCTTTATCTGCCACTTTGCTCTCTCCCCTTCATAACCAATTTTATCTAATTCTGATAATTTTTAATATTATCCATCTTAAATAATAAGCACCGTAAATTTTTTTACAGTGCCATACCCATCTTTTGTATGATGACTATTATAATTTAGGTATATAACATTGTCAAGAGGTTAATAAACTTATTAGTTCAAATTTTCATATAATTACAATCGTACCTATACATGCCCAAAGAACATTTTTCTAGCTTCTTTAAACCTATATCTTTTATTGTTAATCTCAATTTTTACCAAATCTCTAAAATTAAACATCTGTATATTTTGATAAAAATATGAAGGTATTTCTTTACTAAACTCATACCCTGATGGCAAACTTCTTATGTCTTGATCCCTTTTAAATATAAAATCAGTTATTACTGCCGCTATTTTTTTCGTTTTATTTATTTCTTTAAATATTACTCTCTCAACACTAAAATCAAATATAATACTTTTGTCACAAATATCTGATACGTTTAATTTTAGATTATTATTCAGATTAACGATTATACTATATTTATTCAACTTTCTGATAGGTTTTATTGTTGTATATATAGAAAGCCCAATCTCATTTAGAATATCATCTGCTAATTCACTAATAAACTCTTTATCTTCTCCTAAAACTGTAATATATTTAAATTCCTTTGCAATTTCAAAAACCATATTCCTACTTACATCAGTACTATCGCTAATAATAAGAATCTCTTTGTCCTTAAATAAATTATATTTATCCTTAAGTAGTTTTTTTAAAGCGTATATTATCATCTTGCACTTCAAATCTCTACCATCACACACATTAATATTATATTTTTGTTGAATATATTCGATACTCTCACTATCAAGCAAATCAATTCTATATAGAAAAATTTTTTCTATATCTTCTAAATTTAAATAATTAATACTGTTAACTATTCTTTCAATAATTTCTCTATAGTTATCATCTTTATCTTCAAGAAAAATCCCTACTCCATATCCTTTTACTTCATTATTATTATTTATATATTTACATACAATTTTAGGTTTTATTTTTTTTTCAAGATTTAATAATATTCTATCAGGAATAACTTTTATTATTCCTCTTTTAATAAATTTTCTATAATACTGTGGTTCTAAAATATAAACCCATTTACCCTTCCATATAATCCCCCCATAAATTATTAAACTAAAGCTTCCTCCTTATCATTCAAATACTCTATTCTTGGTTTGAATTCTAGAGTATCTAAAGCCTTATCGAAGTCTTCACTAGTCATTTCATCAGGGTTTTTCCCTAAGAAAGCAACAATCATAGCTTCCATTACATTTGTACCAAATGATCTACCATTGAATTCAGGAGTAGTAGTCACTAATATCTTAACTCCTCTATTTTTCATATCTTCTATGTCATATGAAGTTACAGTATTTGTTATTATAATTTTTCCTTCCATATTTTCAGGCATATATCTTTTTATATAATTAAAATCACCAGCTATTATATCTGCCTCGTAGTAGTATTTAGAAAATTTACTGTCAACAGATTTGTTTTGTTTTTGCCCCGTAGGATATAACATTTCGAATGGCATTTTAACAACTATTGGTGCAATTACTCTTGCTATATTATATAGTGTATTATATGATTTGATTTTTATAGGTATTCCTAAGGCAAATATAGCATCTCCATAAACCACATTGCTGCCAGCTTCCTGAAATGCCTCAGCCATACCGTATCTATCAAGTGCTGATGTAATAAGAACCTTCTTATCTTTCAAATTAATAATATTATTTTCATTTATATATCTTATAGCTCTTCTCTCTAAAGTATCTTTTAAAAAAGTACCGTCTAGCATTGGAGTTTTTTTAGCAGCTGCTCTGATTGGAAGTGAATCCTTTATTATGTACCTTTTATCTTTACAAGTTAAATAAATATCTATTCCACCCATTCCAAAAGCATCAATATTACCATCTAATTCCTTAATCAGTTCTATAGCTTTATCTCTATCACCATCTGTACCAATTCTTTCTATTATAAAATCCTCTCCAAAAATATTTACCTCAACCCTATGATTCCTTTTAGATGAACCTAAACTAACACTTACTACTCTCTTCAAAATATTTACCCCCTGTCTTTAACTAATTTAAGAATATTTTCTATAGCTATCAAATCAATTTCAACATCTTCTGTCAAAGGAGATTGACCGATATCTATTGATATAATTTCTTTATCCAATAACTTATGTACTAGAGAATTTCTCATGTCAGAAAACAACGTAATAATTAAATCATAATTTCTTAACTCAGCTATAATATCCAATACCTTATTAAACAATTCTAATCCACTTTTATCTTGTATAAAGTTCCAGCGTTCTTCTTCTGACATTAAAAAATTATATTCAACACCATATTTTAGACAAAGATTTTCTACTTCCTCCTTATTTTTTATCGGAAAACCAATTAAAGCTACACTCTTTCCCTTTCTTATCTCCCCTAATCCTTCTAGTCTAGAAATAAATGTTCTATGAATCCCTAAAATATCTGCAACTTCCTGCTGTGATTTACCTCTTATTCTTAATTCAATAATTTTATTAATATTTCTGTATATTTTATTTATATCTATTACCTTATCTCCAATTCTAACAATATCCAACGATCCACCTCCCCCATTTGTATTGTGCACAATATTGAATTCATACTTATATATTACCATTTTGTACAATTTTTATAAAGAAAAAGATGGTAAAAACTAACCATCTTATAATTTCTCTAAGTATTCACTTAATACATCTATAATTTCATCTTTGTTATCAATAGTATTTATCCTTCTTCTCATATCTGCTGCATTATTCATGCCTTTAATATACCATCCAATATGTTTTCTCATCTCTCTAACTGCAATCTTTTCTCCCTTCAAGTTAGTTAACAACTCAAGATGTCTTATCGCCATATCTATTTTCTCACGATTTGTTGGTGGCGGTATTTCTTCTCCATTTTCAACAAGTGCTACGGTTCTTTTGAAAATCCAAGGATTCCCCTGACTCCCCCTACCTATCATTACTCCATCACAACCAGTGTAATCAATCATTCTCTTGGCATCCTCAGGAGTAAAAATATCCCCATTGCCCACAACTGGAATTGAAACATGCCTTTTAACTTCTCTAATAATATCCCAGTTTGCCTCTCCAGAATAAAATTGTTCTCTAGTTCTACCATGTACAACTACTAAAGCTGCTCCTTCATCTTCGATAATTTTAGCTATTTCTACTGCATTTATGCTTTTCTCGTCCCATCCCATTCTTATTTTTACAGTAACAGGTTTGTCTGATACTTTAACAACAGCTCTTACAATTTGTCTAACTATCTTTGGTTCCTTTAATAAAGCACTTCCATCTCCATTTTTAACTATTTTAGGTGCAGGGCATCCCATATTTATATCAATAATGTCAATATCATCTTGTTTATTCAATATTGATGATACGACATGAGCCATAATATCTGCTTCATGACCAAATATCTGCAGTGCTATTGGTCTTTCATTTTCATCTATCTTCATTAGTTCGTATGTTTTCTTATCTTCATAATAAAGACCTTTTGAGCTTATCATTTCACTGTAAACGAGACCTGCACCTAATTCACTGCAAATCAATCTAAATGCCATATCTGTAATACCTGCCATAGGAGCAAGAAAAACATTATTTTTTGTTTCAATATTACCTATTTTCATTATTTCACCTCATTTCTCCGTTCGTCAAAAAAGTAGCCTGATTAGGCTACTTGTTTCTTTCATATATTATTCTCAAACCTTCTAATGTTAATAACTTGTCTACTCTATTAATAGTTTTTGACTCACTTGCAATTAAAGTAGATAGTCCTCCCGTGCATACAATATTTTTTACTTCTCCCTTTATCTCTTTTTTCATTCTTTCAACAATATAATCAACCATACCTACATAACCATATATTATACCTGACTGCATACTACTTACAGTATTTTTGCATATAACAGTTTTTGGCTTTATCAATTCAATTTTAGGTAATTTAGCTGCTCTTTGAAAAAGTGCTTCACTTGAGATTTTAATACCCGGTGCAATAGCACCCCCAAGATAATCTCCTTCTTCAGATACCGCACAAAAAGTTGTAGCAGTACCAAAATCGACTATTATCGTAGGTCCTCCATATTTTTCATATGCTGCAACAGCATTAACAATTCTATCAGCACCTACCTGTTTAGGATTATCATATCTAATATTCATTCCAGTTTTAATTCCAGGTCCGACTATAAGTGGTTCTTTATTGCAGTATTTTATTGACATAGCTTGTAATGAATACATAAGTGGTGGTACTACTGAAGATATTATAACAGCTTCAACTTCATTAAGTTTAAATCCATTATATTCAAACAATTGATTAATAAGCATACCATATTCATCTGAAGTTTTATTTTTATCTGTAGAAATTCTCCAATATTTTAATAAATTCTTGCCTTCATATACTCCTAATACAATATTCGTATTTCCAACATCAAATACTAATATCAAAATATTCACCTTCTCCTTTGCTATTTATATACAATTTTTAAACATAATTTACTTAGATTTTAGCAATTTTAAAGTCTTTATTCAATACTATTTAAATTTTATTAAATATTTATACATATCCATATATTCCTCTTACTGATATCTCTCCTGATACTAACTTTTCAATCTGTCCATTTTCTTCTATTAATAATTCTCCTTGGTCTGTTATATCTATAGCTTTAGCATTTCTTTCCCCTTTATTAGTAATGATTTTTATTTCTCTCCCTAGTAAAATCGAAGCTTCTCTACATATTTCAATCGAAGTTTTTATACTACCATATTTAATAAGCTCATTATAAAATCCCTCAAAATTATTAAGAACTTCAGCCACAATAAACTTTCTGTCTACATCATGTCCTATCTCAGCCTTAATAGAAGTAGCTATATCCTTTATTTCTTCAGGAAATTCTTCTGAATTTATATTCACATTTATTCCTATACCTATAACTAAATAATTTATTCTATTAAGTTCTGCACTCATTTCTGTCAAAATACCACAAACTTTTTTACCATTTAACACTATATCATTTGGCCATTTTATATAAGCATCTAAACCTACTTTCTTAAGTGCCTTCCATACAGCAGCCGCTCCTATCTGAGTTACTTTCGAAGCATCTATTGGATTAATATCTGGCCTAAGTATTATAGACATCCAAATTCCCTTACCTTTTGGAGATACCCATTCTCGTCCTAATCGTCCTCTACCCATAGTCTGTTCTTCCGATATAACGACTGTACCCTCTTTTATACCTTCAGATGCTAATTGTTTAGCTTTAATATTTGTTGAATCTATACTATCAAAATATACTATTTTTCTGCCGATATAATCTGTTTTTAAGTATTCTGCAATTTCTCCATAAGTCAATATATCTGGTGTATAAGTTAACTTGTACCCTTTTCGTGTAACTGAATCTATTAAATACCCTTCTTCTCTTAATTGATTTATATATTTCCATATTGCTGTTCTGCTTACATTTAAAGTATCACTAATACTTTGTCCAGAAACAAACTTATTATTATTTTCTTTAAGTAGCTTCAAAATTTCATCTTTCACTTTTTTTCCTCCTTAACAGAGCATTTATTAAGCACAATAATATTATATCATTTACAAAAAAAAATATGGTAGTAATACTCCATATTTCCTAATAAACTGCTTTTACAACGTAACTACCATATGGTATATCTTCAAATTCATATTTACCAAATTCATCAGTAAACCTAAAATCTATAGGGGTATATTTATCTTCATCTTCTACTTTATATAAAATAACTAATGCATCTTTTATAGGACTATTACTTTCATCATAAATAGTACCATTAATTTTAGTTTTACTAACTCTATTTTTTAAAAATATGTCCGTTTTATAAATATCTTTCAAATCTTCTATGTCTAAAACTGCTTCATAAGGATAATATTTTGAATCAT
Organism: Caloranaerobacter ferrireducens; assembly: GCF_001730685.1. NCBI lineage: Bacteria > Bacillati > Bacillota > Tissierellia > Tissierellales > Thermohalobacteraceae > Caloranaerobacter > Caloranaerobacter ferrireducens. Next base: position 8,121 of record NZ_MDJR01000006.1, read on the forward strand.
TTATAGCTAACTTGTATTTTCCTTTTACTATACTTGAAAATATAAATTGACCATATTCGTTTGTACAAGTATATTTATAAAGTTTTTCATTTTTAAATAATGTAACCGTAATATAAGCTATTGGTTTTTTATCTTTATCAAATACATGTCCTGTTATCAAAGTAGACCTATATGCTTCCTCTTCTAAAATGATGTTATATATGATACGTCTGGACTTTATATTTATATAGCAGCTTCTATGAGTTTTATAATCATTTTTTTCTGCTTCAATTCTAATTTTACTATTTAATCTAACACCATTATATGTATAATATCCATCCTTGCTGCTATATACATAACCAATTATACTTCCACTTTCATCAACAAATTTTATCTTTACATCTTCTAATGGACTACCTCTGTTGTCCCTTACATGACCATAAATCAAAGCATTATTGAAATATTTATTTTCTTCCAGATATAAATCTATCCTTATTTCAGGATTTTCCTTATTTACTTCTCTTGTTTCAGATTGCCCTAAAATATACTTTTCCATAATTTCACCTACTTTTTTATGTATGATAGGCATATAGATAAACTATATGCCTTCTTATTAAGCAGAGATTTCAGGTGCCTGTTTACTAGCTTTAATTTTATAATTTCCTTGTTCAACCTGTTCAAATAGATATAATCCTTCATCATTAGTTTTAGTTACTCTAATAGGAACTAATATTTCTTTTCCATTTTCATCAATATCTACTCTAAATAATATTACAAATGCTCCTTCTATTGGTACTCCATCTTTGTCCTTTATAATACCATTTATTGTTCCCTTTCTAGTTACTGGGTCAATTGGCATAGAAATAATAACATTTCTTACTTGATTTGGCTGATCTATTACTACATTTATATCAACACTTGTATAACCTAATTTACTAGCTGATACATTATAAATACCTTGTGCTAAATCAAAGAAAATAAATTGACCATATTCGTTAGTGTAAGTGGTTTTTAATATTTGTGGGTTTTCTGGGTCAGTATTATCAATAAGTCTTACAATAGCACCTTGTAATGGCTGTCCTTGTTCATCTGTTATATCTCCTGCTATTAAGCTATTATTAGTGCTAGAAACTGGTGTAAGTGTAAAATTTCTCTCTATCTGCTGACCTGTCTGAATTGTGAAAGAAATACCCTGATTTAAATTATAATTATCTTTAGTTGCAAAAATTAGATATTGTTCTCCTGGTGTTACATTATTAATTGTATAATCCCCATTTATATCCGTTATTGCATGATAAAGAGGGTTATATTTTGTATCAGTTATTTTAACAGTAGCCCCTTCAATCGGAGTACCATTTCCATCAACAACCTTTCCAAAAACAGTACCTACCTCTACTAAAATGTTATCTTCAAGCTGTAAATCTATACGAATCTCTTCGCCTAAGTTAGTTAGCGAACGAGTTTCAGATTGCCCTAATTTATATAATTCTTTAAATTCAGCCATATTACCACCTCACAACAATTATTGTTCTTTATTTGCTTTCACTATATATTTACCTTGAGGAACATCTCCAAACAAATATACTCCACCAGCTATAGTCTTTGTATATCTTATAGGAATTAACGTTGGATTTTCTGGATCTCCAGTTACTTCGTAAAGAATAACTACAGCCCCCTCAATTGGATTGCCTTGCGAATCTTTTATAATTCCATTAATAGTTCCTTTAGATTGTTCAGGTGCAATTTGAATTGTAGTTTGCAATCTAGTTATTGAACCAGGTTGAGTTATCTGAATTTCTACATCTGTAGTTTTATATCCTAATCCTGATAAACGAACAAAATAATTTCCAATTGGTAAATTTACAAATGCATACTGTCCATATTCATTTGTTATAGTTGATACTACGACAATTTCCTGATCATTTTCCATCCTAATTAATGTTGCTTGAAGGTTAGACACCGGATTATCATCTATATCAACTACGTGTCCAGCAATAGCTGAGTTACTTGCATCTGGATCTGGCTGCATTACTATATCTAATGCTACTGTTTGCCCTGCTGCTATAGCAATTGCCTGTGTTTCAGCTAATAGATATCCTTGTTTTATTGCATACACATGCAATTCAGATGCTGGGATTATATTCGAAATATCATATTTTCCATACGCATCCGTTAATGTGTGATACAAAGGGTTATGGTCTTTATCTAATACTTTTACTAAAGCGCCTTCAATAGGGTCTCCATTAGGATCTGTAACAGTACCTGTTATTGAACCTGTATCTAAATACGGATTTACATCAAGCTGAACGTCTAAACGTATCTCTTGACCTATATCTTGAATTTCCCCTAATTGAGATTGTGTTAGTTTATATAATTCAGACATTCTAATGCCCCCTTTTTTTCTCTATTACACTTTTCCTGATTTATATATATGACAATTCTATATAGGCTGTTACATAGTTGATTATCAATAGCTAATAATAGAGGACATGGAATAGGAGATAGACAAAAATAAAAAGGACTCTAAACAGAGTCCTTTTAACCTCCAAAGAACATTAACAATACTCCTGCTGCTATTGCAGAACCAATAACTCCCGCAACGTTTGGTCCCATAGCATGCATTAAAAGGAAGTTAGCTGGATTTTCCTTTTGTCCTACCTTTTGTACAACTCTAGCTGCCATAGGAACTGCAGACACTCCTGCGGCACCTATTAATGGATTTACTTTGCCTCCAGAAACTTTATACATAATCTTTCCAAATATAACCCCTGCTGCTGTTCCTATTGAAAAAGCTATTAGCCCTAATACAATTATCTTAATTGTTGTTATATCAAGAAATGACTCAGCTTTAGCTGTAGCACCAACTGTTAATCCTAGGAAAATTGTAATTATATTAGATAGTGCATTTTGTGCAGTATTTGAAAGTCTTTCAACTACACCTGATTCTCTAATTAAATTACCAAACATAAGCATCCCAAGAAGTGGTGCTGATGATGGTAATAATAATATACTGAATGTAGCAACAACTATAGGGAAAATAATCTTTTCCTTTTTTGAAACTGGTCTTAGCTGCTGCATTTTAACTTTTCTCTCTTTTTCAGTTGTAAGTGCTCTCATTATTGGTGGCTGTATAATTGGAACTAATGCCATGTAAGAATAGGCAGCCACGGCTATAGCACCTAATAGATGAGGTGCTAATCTAGTTGTTAAATATAATGCAGTAGGTCCATCCGCTCCTCCAATTATACCTATAGATGCAGCTTCAGGTCCTGTGAATCCTAAAAATATAGCGCCAATAAAAGTAAAGAATATACCAAATTGTGCAGCTGCTCCTAAAAGTAAACTTCTAGGATTAGCAATCAATGGACCAAAATCAGTCATCGCACCTACACATAAGAAAATAATTGGAGGATAAATCCCTAACTTTGTTCCCTGATATAGGTAATATAATAGTCCTCCTACTTCTTTAGTTTTATAGACCATTTTACCTGTTACAGGATCTTTTACTAACTCTTTTACAGGTTCAGCCATAAGGCCACCTAATGGTAAATTAGTAAGCAACATACCAAAAGCAATTGGTATTAATAAATACGGCTCGTATCCTTTTTTAATCGCCAAATAAAGAAGTGTGGAGGCAATTACAAGCATTATAACTTCCTTTATAGTTAATGCGGAAAAACCTGTACTTGTCCAAAACTGTTGCAATATATCTAAAAACATTTAGGTTTACCCCACTTTCTGATTTATTTAAATTTATTCAAGTGATACTAATGCATCACCTGCATTTACAGAAGCACCTTTAGTTGTATTTATACTAACTACTTTACCATCTCTTGGTGCTACTATTTCATTTTCCATTTTCATAGCTTCAAGTATTACTAAAACTTGACCACTCTTAACATTATCTCCTTCTTTAACTTTTATATCTAATATAGTTCCTGGCATTGGAGCTTCTACTGTTTCAGCTCCTTGTGGAACTGGTTTTGCTTCTACTTCTTTTTTAGGTTCAGCTTTTGGTTCTCTTTTTATTTCCTTTTCTGGTGTTTTAACAACAGGTTTATCAACAACAGGTGCACTCACTCTCTCTGATGCTCCCTGTCTTACTTCTTCAACCTCAACCTCATATTTCTTTCCATTAACTGTAATTATATATTTTTTCATTTTTTAGCCTCCTTATCTATCGATTAATTCATCTGCTTAAGTCTGCCAGCTCTAGCCCAAATCGGTGTTTTTGTAGGTATTCTTCTTATATTTCTCACCTTAATTTCAGAAGCTGGCCTAGAGATACTTGCTGCAATAGCAGCTGTTATAACTGCTATTAGCTCTTCATCATCTTCTTCATTAATAGTTTCTTTTGGCACACTTTTTTCAGGTTTAATATCTTTTTTTTGCTCTTTATCTACCTTTTTATTATCTTTATAAAAGATAAATCTAAATCCATCTATAATATAAGAAATAATAAGTAGTGCCAAGAAAACTATACCCATACTAAATACTGTAACTATCAAAGCTTGACTTAAAGTAACCTTATCTCCTAGCAATTATATCACCTCTTTATAGGGGCATATTTCCGTGCTTCTTAGCCGGTCTATTTTCCCTCTTACTTGATAACATATCAAATGCACTAATAACTCTTTGTCTTGTAGTCATAGGTTCAATTATATCATCAACAAATCCCCTTGAAGCAGCTACATATGGATTTGCTACTGTATCTCTATACTCTTTAATCTTTTCAGTTCTTGTAGTTAATGGATCATCTGAATTCTGTATTTCTTTCCTGAAAATAATATTCGCAGCTCCTTCAGGTCCCATAACAGCAATTTCCGCATTAGGCCATGCAAATACAAAATCTGCACCCATATCTTTACTACACATGGCAAGATATGAACCACCATATGCCTTTCTTATAACCAAAGTAACCTTTGGTACAGTAGCCTCACTATATGCATATAGCATTTTTGCTCCATGTCTTATAATTCCACCATATTCTTGATCTGTTCCTGGTAAGAAGCCTGGAACATCTACTAAATTTAACAATGGTATATTAAAAGCGTCACAAGTTCTTATAAATCTTGAAGCTTTATCTGCAGCATTAATATCTAAACAACCAGCAAGTACCTTAGGTTGATTTGCAATTACCCCAACTGATTTACCATTTAATCTTATAAAACCTGTTATGATATTTTGAGCAAAATAAGGCTGTACTTCAAAGAAATCTCCATTATCAGCTATTATTTTTATTATTTCTTTCATATCATATGGTTTATTAGGATTGTCAGGTACAATCTCATTTAATATTTCATCTATTCTATTCATATCATCATCAGTATCAAATGCTGGAGGATCCTCTAAATTATTTGATGGTAAAAAGCTTAATAATTTTCTTATTCTATTTATAGCATCCTCTTCTGTACTATCAATAAAATGTGCAACTCCACTCACACTATTGTGAGTCATAGCTCCTCCAAGCTTTTCTGCAGAAACATCTTCGCCAGTTACAGTCTTAATAACCTGTGGTCCTGTAATAAACATCTTACTTGTATTCTCTATCATAAATATGAAGTCTGTAAGTGCTGGTGAATATACAGCTCCTCCTGCACATGGTCCCATAATTACTGATATCTGAGGAATAACTCCTGATGATATAGTATTTTTATAAAATATTCTACCATAACCTGATAAGGCATCTACACCTTCTTGTATTCTAGCTCCTCCTGAATCGTTTAATCCAATTATAGGTGCCCCCATTTTTAATGCCATATCCTGTACTTTGCAAATTTTAGCAGCATGCATTTCTCCTAGAGAACCACCTATAACAGTAAAATCTTGAGCATAAACGAATACAAGTCTACCATCGATTGTTCCATAACCAGTCACTACACCTTCCCCTGGTGCTTTCTTTTTATCCATTCCAAAATTAGTACATCTATGTTCAACGAAAGCATCTAATTCAACAAAACTTCCTTCATCAAGTAATAAATTTATTCTCTCTCTTGCTGTCAATTTACCACTTTTATGCTGCTTCTCTATTTTATCAATGCCTCCACCTAGCCTAATTTTCTCTTTAGCCGCCCTAAGCTTCTCTATCTTTTCAATTGACATGAATTTACCTCCTTAGTCATAAAACTCATTAGGTATATATATTAGTCTCTTTGACATAGTTCAATTAATACACCATAAGTGCTCTTTGGATGCAAGAAAGCTATTTTTGCACCACCTGCTCCGTATCTTGGCTTTTCATCTATCATTCTAATACCTTTACTTTTCATTTCTTCTATTGCTTTTTCTATATCGTCAACTCTATAAGCTATATGTTGAATTCCCTCTCCCTTTTTCTCAATATATCTTGCTATAGGTCCTTCCTTATCTGTTGACTCTAAAAGCTCAATTTCAGTATCGCCAATCGGTAAAAATGCTACTTTTACTTTTTGTTCTTCAACTATTTCAATTCCGTCTAATTTTAAGCCTAACACTTCTTGATAGAACTTCAAAGTTTCCTCTAAATTTTTAACTGCTATACCAATATGGTCTACCTTTTTTACCATTTTTTATCCTCCTTATTCTCCTAACATAGTAATGATTTTGTCCCTAGCAGTATAAGGATCTATTTCCCTTTTTGCAATTTTTTCAGACAATTTATCTAAATAATGCCCATTACTTGTCTTTTTCAGTACTATATCCATAAGTTTCTCTTCTACTAATTTCAATACCTCTAATCTAGCATTTGCTAATCGTCGTTTATCAAATTCACCAGAGTTAATCATATACTCTCTATGCTCAATTATTTTTGCTAAAAGCTCATCGATACCTGTATTATTAGATGCTGATACTTTAAGTACAGGTGGTTTCCAACCTCTATTTTCTCCAAACTCAAGCATCATTTCTATCTCTAAAGCAGTTTTATCTGCTCCATCTAAATCGCTTTTATTTACTGCAAATATATCCCCTATTTCCATAACACCAGCCTTTATAGCTTGTATATCATCTCCTAAACCTGGTACCATAATCATAACAACAGTGTCTGCTATTTTAACTATATCAACTTCAGATTGACCAACCCCAACAGTCTCAACAAAAATATAATCTACTCCAAAAATATCTAATATCTTAATTGCTCCGTATGTTGCTTTCGAAAGTCCTCCTAATGAACCTCTAGTACCCATACTTCTAATAAATACACCAGGATCAGTTGCTAAATCTTGCATTCTTATTCTATCGCCTAATATCGCTCCACCTGTAAAGGGACTGGTAGGGTCTACTGCAATTATCCCAACCTTTTTGCCTCTTTTTCTTAATTCCTTTACTAATTTATCTGTTAAAGTACTTTTGCCACCACCAGGGGGCCCTGTTATACCAATGACATGAGCTTTTCCAGTGTGTTTATAAAGCTTCTTAATAAGATTTACTGCTTCACTACTACCCATCTCAAACATTGATATAAGTCTTGCACAAGCTCTCTTGTCACCTTCAAGTAGTCTTTTTTCAAGCTCCAAATTATTGCACCACCTAAAAATTGCTATTTTCTTTTAACATGTTCCCTAATATAGTCTATTGCTACTGATGTAGGAGTCCCAGGAGTAAATATTTCTGATATTCCTGCTTCTTTCAAGAAAGGTATATCATCCTCAGGAATAACTCCACCACCTACTACTAAAACATCTTCAGCTCCTTGTTCTCTTAATAAATTAACTACTTTTGGAAATAAATGATTATGAGCACCTGATAATATACTCATAGCCACTACATCTACATCTTCTTGAATAGCAGCTGCAACAATTTGCTCTGGAGTTTGTCTTAAACCTGTATAAATAACTTCCATGCCAGCATCTCTAAGTGCTCTAGCAATTACTTTTGCTCCTCTATCATGCCCATCTAGGCCTGGCTTGGCTACTAGTACTCTAATAGGTCTTTCACTCATTATTAAACCTCCTCAAAGATAATAGTATAAGTTTTGCCAAAACAAAACTAACCCTTTTAGTTTACATTTTTATAGAATTATTGAAGGCTGATATTCTCCAAACTCTTCTCTTAGCACGCCACAGATTTCTCCTAGTGTAGCATAGGCTTTAACCGCATCTAAAATATATGGCATTGTATTTTCATTAGTTCTCGCAGCTTTTCTTAAAGCCTCAAGAGTTTCTTTTACTTTTTCATTATCTCTTTCTGCTCTTAATTTTCTTAATTTTTCTTTTTGCAACTCACCTACTGAAGGATCTACTTTTAATATGTCTTTGTGACCTTCTTCTTCTATTTGATATTTATTAACACCAACTACTATTCTCTTTCCTGTTTCTACTTCCATTTGATATCTATATGCACTATCTTGAATTTCTTTTTGTATAAATCCTTTCTCTATAGCTTTAGGAGAACCACCAAGCTCATCTATTTTCTTGATGTACTCATAAGCTTCCTCTTCTATTCTCTTAGTTAAGCTTTCTATATAATATGAACCTGCTAATGGATCTATAGTTTCAGTAACTCCACTTTCATGAGCCACTATTTGCTGAGTCCTTAAAGCTATTCTAACTGAATCTTCTGTTGGTAATGCCAATGCTTCATCTCTAGAATTAGTATGAAGTGATTGAGTTCCACCTAATACAGCTGCTAAAGTTTGAATTGTTACACGAATTATATTATTATCCGGCTGCTGAGCTGTTAGAGTAGAACCAGCTGTTTGAGTATGGAATTTCATAATCATTGATTTCTTGTTCTTAGCATTAAATCTTTCTTTCATAATTCTTGCCCATAATTTTCTCGCTGCTCTAAACTTAGCAACTTCTTCTAATAAGTCATTATGAGCATTGAAGAAGAATGATAATCTAGGTGCAAATGAATCAACATCAAGTCCAGCTTTAATAGCTGCCTCAACATAAGCTATACCATTGGCAATAGTAAATGCAACCTCTTGAACAGCTGTAGAACCTGCTTCTCTTATATGGTATCCACTGATACTTATTGTATTCCAATTTGGAACATTCTTTGAGCAGTATTCAAATATATCTGTAATAAGTCTCATTGAAGGTTGAGGTGGGAATATATAAGTTCCTCTTGCTATATATTCCTTTAAAATATCATTTTGTATAGTTCCTCTTAATTTATCCTTTGATACTCCTTGCTTTTCTGCTACTGCTATATACATAGCCAATAATACTGCAGCAGGAGCATTTATAGTCATAGAAGTACTTACCTTATCTAGAGGAATACCATCAAAAAGAATCTCCATATCTTTTAGAGAATCTACCGCAACTCCAACCTTACCTACCTCTCCCTCTGAAAGAGGATGATCTGAATCGTATCCAATCTGAGTTGGTAAGTCAAAAGCTACACTAAGCCCAGTCTGTCCTTGCTCTAGTAAGTACTTATACCTCTTATTTGACTCTTCTGCTGTTGCAAAACCTGCGTATTGTCTCATTGTCCAAAGCCTACCTCTATACATCGTAGGCTGTACACCACGTGTAAATGGATATTGTCCAGGATACCCTAAATCTTCATTATAGTCCAAATCCTTAATATCTTCTGGTGTATAAAGTCTCTTAACTTCCAATCCTGAACCTGTTGTGAATTTTTCTTTTCTTTCAGGAAATCTTGAAATAGTTTTTGATAATGTAGAATTTTCCCATTCCTTTTTAGCATCTGAAATTTTTTCTAGTTTTTCATTATCAAACATCTGTAATCCTCCTTTTTAAGTAGGCCATGGTTTAATACGGACAGTTAAGCAAATGTTTTCCTGCCCAAATATAGACTATTATACAATTCAAAATTTTGCAATATATATTTCAATTTTTTTAAATATTGAAGTATATTTTTCACAAATAGAATTATTCTATACATAAAAAATTATTCCTCTAATTATTTATTATTTTTCCTAATTAATTTTTTGCTCGATTGGTAATTTATTGAAACAAAAGATTGTAAAAGGATATTTTAGTCATTCGCTATTGGCTTTTGGCTATATGGTTTTATACTATATTTCAAAAAAAATAGAAGCATAAGCTCTTTAAACTTATGCTTCTATTTTTTATTTATCTTTTCAAAAAACTCTTTTACATTTATTATATATCTAGTATGTGTACCTTTGCCTATTAATTTTTCCTCATCATAAGCCTCTACATCAAAATATAATTTTTTACCATCTATCTTTGTAAGTTTTGCTATACCTTTTACTTTCATACCAACTGGTGTAGCTCCTAAATGCTTAATATCTACATGTATTCCTACAGTTGCATAACCTTCTCCTAATTCCTTATCTACTGCATTCAATGCAGCATTTTCCATAAGCCCTATCATCATTGGTGTCGCAAAAACATAAACATCTCCACTACCAAATTTCGCAGCTGTATCATCTTCAGTTACTATCTTCTCTGCTATACCTTCTAAGCCAACTTTCAAATTAAACTCCATATACCCACCTTCCCTTTCTCTCTTTCTTTAATATCAAGAATTTATATCCAACTTTTATTATAACATAACTAAAAAAAAAAGTGGTCAATGACCACTTTACTCCATAGTAAATATTTCTTCAAATTCTTTAGCATCAAGCGTTTCTTTTTCCAATAGAGCCTCTGCTACTCTATGAAGCTTATCTATATTTTCTTTTAATAAGTCCTCAGCTGTATGATAAGCCTTATCTATTATACTTCTCATTTCCCTATCTATAGCAGCTGCTACTTCTTCACTATAATTTCTGCTTCTAGTTAAATCTCTTCCTAAGAAAACTTCATCTGTATCTGTACCATATGTCATAGGTCCCAATTTTTCACTCATACCATAATGTGTTACCATATCTCTTGCTATCTTAGTAGCTCGCTCTAGATCATTCTGAGCTCCTGTACTAATATCATCTAAAACTAATTTTTCAGCTACTCTACCACCAAGAAGATGTACTAATGTCTCTTCCATTTCTGTTTTAGACATATAATATTTGTCTTCTTTAGGTAGTATCATTGTAAACCCACCGGCTCTGCCTCTTGGAATAATACTTATTAAATGAACCGGATCTGTATTAGGTAATAATCTCGCTACAACAGCATGCCCAGCTTCATGATACGCTGTAAGCTTTCTTTCTTTTTCACTTATTACTCTACTTTTCTTTTCAGGTCCTGCTATCACCTTAGTTATAGCTTCTTCAATTAATTCCATCGGTATTTTCTTTAGATTTTTTCTTGCAGTCAATAGTGCTGCCTCATTTAATAAATTTTCCAAATCAGCTGGAGTAAATCCAGGAGTTCTTCTTGCTACAACTTTAAGATCAACATCATCATCTAGCGGTTTACCTCTAGTGTGTACTCTTAAAATAGCTTCTCTACCTTTAATGTCTGGTACCCCCACATAAACTTGTCTATCAAATCTTCCTGGCCTTAAAAGTGCAGGGTCTAATATATCAGGTCTGTTTGTAGCTGCTATAACAATAATCCCTTCATTTACACCAAAACCATCCATTTCAACAAGAAGCTGATTCAAAGTTTGCTCTCTTTCATCATGTCCTCCACCTAATCCAGCACCTCTTCTTCTACCAACAGCATCTATCTCATCAATAAAAACTATGCAAGGAGCGTTCTTTTTTGCTTGTTCAAATAAATCCCTTACCCTTGAAGCACCTACTCCTACGAACATCTCAACGAAATCAGAACCACTTATACTAAAAAAAGGTACGCCTGCTTCTCCTGCAACAGCTCTAGATAAATATGTTTTACCAGTACCAGGAGGACCAACCATTAAAATTCCTTTAGGTATTCTAGCACCTAATTCAATATACTTTCTTGGATTTTTAAGAAAATCTACTACTTCTTTAAGCTCTTCTTTTTCTTCTTCCAATCCAGCTACATCTTTAAATGTTATCTTCTTTCTATCATCATCTTTATGCAGTCTTGCTCTGCTCTTTCCGAAATTCATAACCTTACTTCCGCCACCTTGTGACTGCTGCATAAATACAAACCAAAAAACAATAAATATTAGTATCATAAAAATTGTTGGAAGAATATTTAAAAGCCAAGGTGTTTCAGGTGGTTTTTCACCAGCGTATCTTATCTTATTTTTATCTATTAGGTCCTTTAAATAATCTTCATAAAGGTCTTCCTCTGTCCCTTCTGGAAGTATTAATGTAAATGCCGTTCCATCTTTCAATTTACCTGTAATTGTACCTTCTTCTCTCACTATAGTAATAGAATCAACATTATTACTTTTTATCTGCTGAACTAATTCAGTAAAATCAAATTGTTTAACTTCTCCAACTGGTCTATTCAAAAGCTGAACTGCTACTACAATTATTATGAACATCAGTAGATAGAAACTTATTCCTCTGAAATATCTTTTCAACTAGAGTCCTCCTCTCACTGCCCTAAATCTCTCATATTAAAATATTTTACCATAATGGCAATTAAAACACAACAATACCCTAAGGAGGTTATCTTTTAATTTATTATTCATAAACTTCTTCTTTAAGAACACATACATATGGTAAATTTCTGTATTTTTCATTAAAATCTAATCCGTAACCCACAACAAATTCATCTGGTATTGTAAATCCTATATAATCTACTTTAACTTTAGCTTTCCTTCTCTCAGGTTTATCAAGCAAAGTACATATCTTTACACTTCTAGGGCCTCTAGACTTAAGATTTTCAACTAAATAACTTAAAGTTAATCCTGTATCTATTATATCTTCTACAATCAATACATCTTTACCTTCAATGCTTGAATCTAAATCCTTTAAAATTCTTACAACTCCTGATGATTGTGTTGATGAACCATAACTAGATACAGCCATAAAATCCATATTTAATGGTAAGTCAATATTTTTACATAAATCTGACATAAACATTACTGCCCCTTTAAGCACACAAATTACAACTAAATCCTTATCCTTATAATCTTTAGTTATCTCTTGACCTAATTCTTTGATTCTTTTTTGTAATTCATCTGTTTCAATTAATATTTGGCGAATATCTTGTTTCATATAAATCCTCCTTATATTTAATTTGTATCTTTAAAACCCTTTTGGTTTCAGGTTTAATTTTATAAAGCTCACTTGTTCTATATCCTACAACCCAAATAATATTACAATCATCTACTAAAAGAGGTATTTTATCTCTTATATCTCTAGGAATTTTTAAATCTATAAAAAAATCTTTTAGTTTCTTTTTTCCTTTCATTCCTAAAGGAAAAAATTTATCTCCAGGTTTTCTATTTCTAATATATAAGTTTCCATATATTTTATCATAATCAAAGTATTTTATAAACCTATTAGTTTTATTTATATCAACTTCATTAACATCTAATATTTCCGTAATTATTTCAATCTTTAACTCATCAATTTTTGTTATTTTTTCTATATCAATTATATACTCATAATTTGGTATTTCATCCTTTAAATCTATTTTTTCTACTGTAAAATACCCATAGCCTATACTAATTTGTATATTTTTAGGTAAATGAATCCTTTTTCCTGTATTATTATTAAACACAAGATTAATAGCGTCATATATATGCTTTTCTTCTATTCCCTTAATATGTCCTAATAATTTCTCAATAGCTATTCTCAATATCCTTGACTTTATAGAATCATGCTGATCTAAAAATTTTTCTCTACTTATAATGATCTTATTTTTAGTCTCTTTATGTATCATTTGCTCATATTTTTCTAGAGCATGCTTTTTTAAAAAATCACTATCTACAGCCATCAATCTCGAAGTTCTATAAATAGTATCAATAAAATTTTCATTAAAGTTCTCTTTGATAAAAGGAATAAGTTCAAGTCTAATTTTATTTCTACTATAAATCGGTTTAAAATTTGTCTTATCAATTCTAACTTCAATATTATTTTCCTTTATATATCTTTCAATCTCATCCCTACTAACATCTAACAATGGCCTTATAACATCCCCATTTTTATAATCCATTCCCTTTAAACCATCTAATCCTGTTCCCCTTATAAATCTCATCATTAAAGTTTCTGCTTGGTCATTTTTATTATGAGCAACTGCAATCTTACCATTTCCTATCTGTGATAACACTTGTCTAAAAAAACTATATCTTATCTCTCTACCAGCTTCCTCTTCAGAAAGCCTATTTTCTTTAGCATATTTAGACATATCTACTTTTATTGAATAAAAAGGAATTCCTAATTTATCAGCTACTTCCCTTACATATTCTTCGTCTTCGTCCGCTTCTTTACCTCTAACACCATGATTAACATGCGCAACATACAATTTGAAATCAATTTTTTTCTTAGCTTCTCTTAGAACATAAAGAAGAGCCATTGAATCAGGCCCTCCCGAAACACCTACAACAATATTATCTCCTTTTTCAATTAAGTTGTTTTTTATAATAGTATTTATTACTTTTTCCTTCATATAATCACCTATCTTATTAGCATCTAAAAATTCTTTGACTGTCAGCTGTTAGCTATCAACTGTCCTATTTCTATTATACATAAAATTTTATTCCTAAAAATATAGTTAATACAAAAAAACATATACTCGCTATAAATATTAAATTAATAACATCATTACTAATTATAGACCTATTATTAACTGATTCAATGAAAAGCATTTTTAATCTTTCTATATAGCAGTTTATATCATTAATTTTATTTAATAAACCATCTTTTATAAATATTTTAAGTTTTTCACTTACATTAAGTGAATCTATAATCACTAATACTTCTTTCATAGAAATATGAAAAGGGTCATATTCACGTCTGGTAATAAGGCATACCATTAACATAGTTGTACTGAAAATCAACCTTTCAATATGTGAATTTTTATTTTCTATTCCCCATGAATTTATATCATATGTAGGAGTAAATTCTTTGATGCATCCATTTTTTTTAAATACCCCACCAAAATCCACAAACATTACCTTTTTAGTCTTTCTATCTACTATGATATTCTCTAGTTTTAAATCTCCATAAATATATCCCATCTGATAAAGTTTGTTTATAAGTCCCGATAATATTAATGATATTCCTAAAACTTCTCTTATACTTAATTTATCTTTATTAATAATTTCTTTTAAATTATCTCCTTCTATATACTCCATAACAATGTAGTAATATCTCCTGTTCTTATATACCCAATCATCAATTTCATAAACTTTAGGTATATTATTTAATAAGGGGAGTTTTTGTATAATTTCAAATTCTCTAGTTAAAGACATTATATCTTCACTTATTTTCAATGCTTTTACATATCCTCTATAATCTATAACCTTAAATACTGTACCTACTCCACCCTGACCTATTTTTTCAAGTACTGTATATTCATTTTTATACCATTTACCTTCAATTTTATCTCCTCTCTTAAGCATTCAAACTCCCCCAAAGTTATAAATTTACACTATGTTTGCTGCAAGTATCCCTTTGTTCATTTCTTTTACATCTAATAACATTTCTATAGCCCTTTGCAGAGCTGGTCCTGTTGGAGTTGTCCCACCTGTAGTTATATTGTTTAGACTTTTCTTTAATTCATCAATATCTTCTGTAAAATCACAAATAGTTTTATAAAATTCATAATCTGCACCTGGGAAACCTACAACTGCGATTTCTGTTTTACCTTTTCTCTGCTTAAGTATTCTCAATAAATTAATAATGCTATTTCTAGCTATACTTACCTTGTTCGTCATACTGCCACTTAAATCAATAACTATACAGCATCTAATGTCCACTTCTTCACCAAGTTTATCAATGACATCAATTATTTTCCTCCTAGATTCAGGATTAAAATCTTCTAACCCCTCTCCAAGTATATTTTTTAATTCTTTATTTACAGCTTCTTGTATAGTCTTGTGAACTGTTTTTATTGTTAACATTTCCATAGTTTTCGAAAAACTCTCCAAATCTGTTATTTCCCATATTCCTCCTCCTTGGTTAGCTATCTGTTGAATCTCAGCTAGCGGCTTTTCTTTTGTCCGATTATTTACTATCCCTATAGTACTTACAATTATCCCCATTTCCTTGGCTTTTTTAGATACCTCGACAGGGTCTATACCTACATTAGATTCCCCATCACTTACCAATATTATTTGTTTTATTAATCCTTTCTTATCCATTTTATTCCTCCTACCGTTTTTTTAGTAATTATTGACAATATAATATTTCGTATTCATTTTTTACTCCTAAACAACAGTTTGTCCTTAATTATATATATTTTCTTTACTGACTTAATATTCAAAACAAAATCTTTAATTTTTAAAAATTTTAAGGTAGATTTTGTTGAAATCCATAAACGGAAATTATATTTAAATATAAAAAAAGCGGCTAATGCCGCTTTCAAACTGTTGACAAACTTATTCTTTTAAAATATTTATGAAAATAAAAGCGAATGCTTGAAAGAATTTAGTTAAAAAAACTTGGTGAAAATTTTCGAGAAAATCCGTGGGCTTAGCAGGACGCTAAGCCAGCATCCTACAAAACAGGACGTCTTGATTAGGTGCGTTAGGATTTTCTAAAAATTTGAGCCTTAAGTTTTTTCTAAATTCTTTCGCATGAGCGTTATTTTCATATATAACTTACTTTTTCAATAAACTCAAAGCGACTAATACCGCTTTTTTACCTTCTCTTCCAAACCTTAGTTACAAGAACTGTCATATCATCCTTATTTTTATCAGTACTTACTGATTTGGCTATATTAATTATCTCTGTAGCAATTTTTTGAGGGTTAACGCTAGATATACTACTAATAACCTCTGCCATCCATTTTTCTTTATCATCTACTTTATCATTGGAATCCAAAACACCGTCTGACATCATTATTATTAAATCCCCATCTTCTATATTATCTTCATAGACCTGAAAATCCACATCTTTTAATATACCTACAGGTAAACTATTAGCATTTATTATATCTACTCTGTCTTTTCTCTTTATAAATGTTGGAGCAGAACCAATTTTAATAAATTGCGCCTTACCCATATATAAATCTATTATAGTCATATCAACAGTTGAAAACATTTCGTCAGACGATTTTAAAAGTAAAATTGAGTTAATAGTTTTAAGTGCTAATTCTTTATCAAAACCTGCCTCTAAAAACTTTTCTAGAAGTGAAATAGTAATATTACTTTCTTGATTTGCCTTTCTACCTACTCCCATTCCATCACTTAAAGCTATAAAATAGTCATTTTCATTCTCACCAAAAGTATAACTATCACCTGAAACATAATTAAATGACTCGTCCCATTTACAAACCTTTGTTATAGCACCAAATCTATTTGCTTTTATAAGTTTTAGACTACATCTATTATTCTTTCCAGGTATGCTGCAGCTAAATTTATCTCTAGTTAAATCAAAACCCACGACTTTTGAAACAATAGGTATAATATCCTTCAAACATATACCTTTTCCTTTGCAAGACTTTAATTCCAATAAAATTTCAAATTTCCCATCCTGAAATTGTGTGCAATTTACTTCTTTTATATCAATTCCATTTTCTTTAAGCTTTAAATAGATTTCTTTCTCTAAATCATCTACAAATCTAATATCTTTATAAATAGTATTTGCCAAATCATTTATTATAGTAGCTACTCCTTCTAACTGATCAGTTACTAATTGTCTACTTTCTAAAATCTTCTTCTCCCATCTATGATTAACTCTGTATATATCAAAGAGGTAATTGCATTTATCTATTATATATTGAGGTTTCAAGCATCTTTTTCTAAAATATTCTGGCAATGAATTTTTATTTATATTTCCATTAAGTTCTATTAAACTCATAATATCAAACATAGAATGATATGCAGTGTAAAAATCTTGTTCCCAGCAAAATTTATACATACTACAGTCTTTACAAACATCATTAACTACTTCATCTACAAAATTCGATATGTCTTTCTGCTGTGAAAAACTTTTTGTTTCTGCTGCTTTTTTAAACGTTGATGCTAACTCATTAAATACATTAGATACTTCTTTTAATCTTTTATAAGTTATATCCCTTATTCTTTTACTATATTGTATATTTGAATAAGTCAAACCATTATTCCCAAATATTACTCCATGATTTTTTTCTATAGAAATAGCTAATATAAAAAATATAAAAATACCAACTGCAATCTCCTTATATAAAAGCATACTTTCTACAAAACCATTTATATAAAAAGACATTATAGCATTTCCTATAATAAACCCTAAACTAGTTCCTAATTTCCCTAAATCCTTAAATAATCCACCTAACAATCCTGAAAAACCGTATACTGAAATAATTAGTGGTATATTGTTATTTGACATTCCTGTTATCAAACCAATTGTCACTCCAATAGTAGTTCCAAATGCTGGTCCTTTAAAATAGGCAAATATTAAAATAATAACTACTCCAATAATTCTTTTTAAAGATAAATCTAAAATAGTTATATCTCCTAACCCCGAAACAGCTAATGAGATCATTATTGCCCCACTTATAATTTCTTCATTTGTAAAGACATCACTTAATCTTCTTTCAAAAATAGAAATACTATATGAAAAAATATATGTTAATGTAAATACTATTACACCTTCAAATATCGCCATAATAAAATCATACATATAAAAGGTACTTATAAGTAATAAAACAGTTTTTGTCATAATTAATAACAGAGGTGACAAAATAGAATATTTTAACGTGTTTACTCTAATTCTATTTTTTAAAATTCCATTTAAGAAAAATAATGACCATATTACCACTAAATAATGATATGCACTCATACCATGAATACTTAATATTCCAAGAGACGAAAGTACTATTATCCCTAAAGCATTACCATATCTAATTAAATACGCCGTTAAAAATGCAATTCCAAAAGGGGTTAATCCATCCATTATAGATGCTCGCGATATAAATAATGCTAAAAGACCTATTGCTATATTTTTAAAGTTCAGTTTTAAAACTAAATTCCTTAAAATTTTAAAAAAAGTATTTTCCTCTTTAACCGTAAGTAATTCAGCTCTGTTTATCATTTGAGATCCCCCACCCCATATTTGATTTTCTGTTATTTTATCAAATAAATTATGAGATATTTGTCAATTAGGGTTGTCCTATTCAAAAAACTTTTTGACAAAAATTATGCTTCTTTTAGTTGAAATCTAAAAAATGGACATATATTTCATCAGCACATTTTTCTCAAAACACAAAAAATTTATATATAATTAGAAACCAAACTTGTTGCTATCAAAATTTTAGAAAAAAAAAGCGACTTTAATCTTAAGTCGCTCTTTGTCATAAATTGGTTATTTTTAGTTGCCAATACCTTTAATAAATTTATTTTTATTTTTCTCCTTATCTATATAAATTATTTCACCAGGTTTAAGCATATTCAATTCTTCTCTAGCAATTTTTTCAATAAACTCAGGTGTATCAGCATATCTAATTTTATCTTGAAGTTCTGCAATTTCTACGTTCAAACTATTAATCTTATCCTCTTTTGCTTTTCTTTCTTGTTCTAAATCTCTCATCATTTTTTCCTGATTAAAAAATATAGTACTTAAATAAAATAAACATGCTAATAATAATATGTATCTAAGTCTAAACCTTCTTTTCTGTTTAGTTTGGCGCATAATAAACCCTCCAACTTTTTCTAAATTATGTATGAATATTTCTATGTATTTTCTTAAAATCCTTTATTTTTTTAACAATATAGTACTTGTGTACTTCCTAATGTCATTAAAGATACGTTTTGGTAATTTAGTTATTTTTCTTATGTTTTTATTAAATCTATTAACTTTATCATTTATTTTTCTAAAAGGGATTAATAACAAATCCATAATAAACCTAAATGGATATGTCAGTATATTTATTGCATATTTAAGTAACTTAATAAATACCCTTACTAAATAAACCATTAGAGTTATAACTGGCTTACTTAAAAGTTTTGTATAAATTAGTGCACCACAAATAAAGCCTAAAAAAACATACCCTCTTAATTCTCCCCAATTACTAAAAATTAATGTAGCTAAAGCTATAATCGATACAATAATCCAAAAAATCAAATCTTCTACTAAGGTAGCAATTTTCTTAGGTTTAGAAAAATACCTAAATATCCTATATAAATCATATACGAAGCCAATCAAAACTCCACCATACATGGTAAGCAAAAAAATATAAGCTTGACTCTCAACTGTGTTTCCCACAAAATCACCCCTAATGAAAATGAAAACCAATGGTATAAACCATCGGTTTTATTTAAACATTTTGCCTAATAAGCCAGAACCTTTTGAACCTGAAGTATCTTTGTTAGTGTATAAGATACCATTTATCTTACCTTCTATAACTATATTCCCATCTTCTAAATTCAGTTTGCTAATGTTTAAGTCATCTCCTTTAACAGTCATTAGACCTTTTACAGTTAATAGAATAATTGTATTATCATTAAAACTATCAACATGTTCTACTCCAGATATATTAAGCTTCTCTCTATTTTCTAATATTATATTTTGACTTCTGCTTGTAGTCTTCTTTTCACTCATCCCCCATCCCCCCAGAATACTTATGTTAAATGATTATGTAGTAAAATTAAGTTTTATTCCTAAATTATACATTTTATTAAATAGTATCATAAAACTTACTGACTATATCAAAATAAGCTAACAGCTAATAGCTGTTAGCCCAGACTATTGACAAACTTATCTTATTTTCATAAATAATCTACTTTGTCAACAAACTCATATTATATTATACATATTATGAGCATTATCCTTAGTTGCATGTTCTAATAACTGTAATACTTCAATTTTCATTGTCCTAGTACCAAAATTAATTTCAATTATATCTCCTATATTTACTAAAGTACCAGGTTTAGCTATCTTACCATTTACTAATACTCTACCTTGTTCGCAAGCTTCTTTAGCAACTGTTCTTCTTTTGATTATTCTAGAATTTTTAAGAAATTTATCTATCCTCATGTAATCACCTTCCTTTTTCATAATTAATAGCTGAAAGTTGACGGCTAACAACTAACAGCCAATAAAGAAAAAAATCAGGTCAATGACCTGATTTTTTATTTGTTAACTGCTTCTTTTAAGCTCTTACCAGCTTTGAAAACTGGTGCATTTGATGCTGGAATATCGATTACTTCTTGAGGATTTCTTGGATTTCTACCTTTTCTAGCTTTTCTTTCTCTTACTTCAAAAGTACCGAAACCTACTAATTGAACCTTTTCTCCTCTTACTAATGCTTCCTCTACACTCTTCATGAATGCATTTAATGCGCTTTCAGCATCTTTTTTTGTTAAACCACTTTTTTCAGCTATGCTTGAAACTAATTCTGCCTTGTTCACAATAAATACCTCCTTATTATTCAATTATATTAAAATTAGTACGTATAAGCATATTCTACCTTTTTAAGTAAAATCCTTCTTTTTAGTATTATTTTTTATCTATTTTTTTATTTTTATGTATCTTTGTTCTTTCCCACAACTCATCCATCTCTTCTAGTGTCATAAATTGTAAATCTTTCCCTATTTTTCTACTCATATCTTCCATATATTTAAACCTTTCAATAAACTTATTTATTGTCTTATTTAAAGCAATTTCTGGATTTACTTTTAGAAATCTACTAACATTTACTACAGCAAATAATAAATCACCTATCTCTTCTTCAATTCTATTCTTATTATTCTCTTTTAATTCAATTAATACTTCTTGTAATTCTTCCTTCACTTTTTCTAAAGCTCCATTTACATCTGGCCAATCAAAGCCTATATCAGCAGCTTTCTGCTGCAGTTTAAAGCTTTTTATTAAAGCAGGTAACCCCTTAGCTATACTTTCAAACCTTTGACTGTGACTTTCAATATTTTTTTCTTTATCTTTTATCCTGTTCCAGTTTGTCATTACTTCTTCAGAGTCTTTACAATTGAGCTCCCCAAAAACATGAGGATGTCTGTTAATTAGCTTACTACAAATACTAGATATTACATCCCAGATAGTAAAGTAACCTTCTTCTTTGCCTATCTGAGAATGAAATACCACTTGTAGCAACAGGTCTCCTAATTCTTCAGTTAATAAATCCATATCATCTTTATCTATTGCATCAACTACTTCATAAGCTTCTTCTAAAACATACTCTCTAAGAGATTGATGAGTTTGTTTAATATCCCACGGACATCCTTCTCTACTTCTCAATTTCTGCATAATATTAATTAAGTTATTTAAATCATATTTTGATCTATTTTCATCATCAATCTTAGGGATATAAATACTTGTCAGATAATCGATCCATTCTATTCTATCTAGCTCATATAAAGGTATCTTTAATATCCTTTCTTCTTCTGGTACTCCTGCTGCTCTAATTACATATATTTGATATTCATCATCATACACTTCCATTAGTTTCAATTTTACTTCTGAAGCAATCATTCTGTTATAAACTTGTGTTATTATATTGTCTACATTAATATCTACTGACTGCATACTTAAATTTAAACCATCTACAACTTTCATACCACTTATTGGATCTTTCTGAACAGTGTTTATTACACTATCTATAAAACTTACACCCGAATATATCTGTAATTCTACTTGACCTTCATCTCTATATTTTATCAACAACGATACTGTCTTTTCAGCCACCAAAGGATGTCCCGGTATACAGTAAATAATGATACCATGTTCTTCAGATTTTTTCACTAGGTCTTTAGCTATATTTTCATAAATTACATCAAAATCTTCACCTTTTTCATACATAAAGTCGTATGATTCAAATTCAATATTATTTTCATAAAGAAAACTTACTGTTGGATGTTTTTCAGTTCTTAAATAAACTTTATAACCTTTTTTCAAAACTTTTACCGCACCTATTGTTAATAAATCAGGGTCTCCTGGACCTAATCCTATAACAATAATCTTTCCCATATGAAAACCTCCATTATTCTTATATTTGCCAAAAAAGCTAGGTTTATACCTAGCTATTCCCTCAAAAGCCCTATTGTGCCTAATACTTTAGAAATTTTTCTACCACCTGGCAGTAATTCAAAATCTCTTGAAGTTATTGCTCCAGTTACTAATAATGCAAAACCATATACTAACGCTCCTACAATTATAGAAGCTAAAGTTGCTATTTTACTGCTTATTATAGATGATAAAAATACATATGAGAACTTTACAAATACAACCATTAATATAACTGAAATTATCGGTTTAACAAAAATATTTACAAAATTTAATGATGTCCTGGTATGCTTCATAACCGCAATGAAATTTAATACTGCAGCTACTAAATATGCAGCTACTGTACTTAAAGCTGCTCCTTTGACCCCTATTTCAGGTATTCCTGTCAATACATATGTTAAAATTATTTTCACTACTGCCCCAATCGCTAAATTTTTCACAGGAATCATAGGTTTACCTAACCCCTGCATAATAGCTGTAAGTGATTGTACTAAGGTTAAGAAAATCAAGCTAAAAGACAATATTGCAAGTATAGATCCTACACTTTGTTGAGTTTCTAAATCTGAAACGAAATATACTAATTCAATAATAGGCGTAGACAAAATATATAAGCCTAATGCAGAAGGTAAACCGATAAGAAGGGTAACTCTTACACCAGACCTTACTATTTTACTGATTTTAGCATAGTTTTTTCTAGCAAATGCATCAGATACAGCTGGAACTAAACTCATAGCTAATGCAACTGATAAAACTTGAGGTAAATTTATAAGGGTCTGAGCCATTCCCGCTAATCTTCCATACAAACCACTCGCTTCTGTTTCTGTAAAACCTATAGATTGCAACCTTCTCATTACTATAGCAACATCAATATTATTCATTATAGGAACTATAGAAGCACCAATAGTTATAGGTATTGCAATTAATAAAACTTTCTTAATAACAGAATTTAAACTCTCTAAAGGGTAATCAGCGCTACTTCTTATTTCCTGTTTTATATATTTTCTCTGTGAAAGATAAATAATCATTATTACAATAGTACCTGCTAGAGCTCCAGCAGAAGCTCCGAAAGTAGCTCCTCCAGCAGCTAACGGTAATCCTCTTCCTAAAAATTGATATGCTAAAATAAGACCAACTGCAACTCTAAATAATTGTTCAACTAGTTGAGATACTGCCGTAGGAACCATTGTCTGTCTACCTTGAAAATATCCTCTAAACGCAGACATAATCGGAACTAACATCAAAGCAGGCGCTATAGCTATATATGAATAATATGCATTTTTATTACTGAACAGATTTGATAAATATCCTGCTCCTATTAAAACAAATAATGAAGTAGCTATTCCAGCGAATAGAAATCCAAAAAAAGTTATCTTAAATAGCCTATGGGCTCCTTTATAGTCTCCTAATGCTCTTCTTTCAGCTACAAGCTTAGCGACTGCAACTGGAAAACCTGCTGTAGATATTGCTAATAAAAAATTATAAAGTGGATAAACAGTTTGATAGTAACCAATTCCTACATCAGTAAGTACATAATATAATGTAATCCTATATACTGAACCTAATATTTTAGCTAATACTCCTGCTATCCCTAATATAGCAGCACCTTTCAAAAAATTTTCCTTAGTCATAAACTTCCTCCTAATTTTCAGCCACGTTTAGTTAACAAATTCATTATATCAGAAATACAGTACTCATTAAATAGTGATTTTATTGAGAAGTTACTTTGCATCTAATATTCGTCAAACGAAAAGCCTACCTTGCAAGGTAGGCTATGTAACTCAAATTATTGCTCCATTTGTTTTGATAAGAAACCTGCTGCAGTTTCAGCTAATTTTGCTTCTAACTCTCCCATTTTCTTATCATTATCCTTAGTACATAAAATAACTGCTCCAATCGGATCTCCTTGAGTAATTATAGGGGCTATTACTTGACTAGTATATTTATCGGCGTTAAATTCATCAGATGTTACTCTTATAGGCTTACTCTTTCCAGAAGCTATATACGTTTCCTTTCCTTCCATAATCTTTTCAAGCTCTGGGCTAACTTTTTTATCCAAATAATCGTTTTTTGATCCTCCAGAAATCGCAACTACTGTATCTCTATCTGTTATTACAGTTATATGCCCTGTAGTTTCATAAAGCGATTCTGCAAATTCAGTAGCAAATTCACTTAATTCAACAATTGGTGAATATTTTTTTAATATTATTTCGCCTTCTCTGTCCGTAAATATCTCTAAAGGATCTCCTTCTCTTATCCTAAGAGTTCTTCTAATCTCTTTAGGGATTACTACTCTACCTAAATCATCAATCCTTCTTACTATTCCTGTGGCCTTCAATTTTTTCCCTCCTTATTACAAAGTCTACAAAATTAAATTTTAAGGTGGATTTTGTTTTAAACACTCATGTGTTTTAACAAAATTACACCGTTTAGTTGTATATTTATTATTTTACTATCAAGAACTTTTTATGCATTGATGGTAATTTAAAGTAAATTAAAAAGCTCATCAACTTTTCGTTGATGAGCTTTTTAATTAGATTATTCTAAAAATATTTCTACATTAGCATTTTCTCTTAATTCTTTTAACTTTTTATCATATTCTCTATTTTTCAACTCTTGTATTATATTATCTTTAACTTCATCGAATGAATATATTTTATCGATCTTATCCTCTACTTTAATAATATGATAACCGTACTGTGTTTTTACTATATCACTAATTTGTCCAGGTTCTAGAGAAAAAGCAGCCTTTTCAAATTCTGGTACCATCTGTCCCTTACCAAAATAACCTAAATCTCCACCATTTGCTGCTGAAGGACCTATTGATTTTTCTTTTGCCAATTCCGCAAAGTCTTTACCATTTTTCAATTGCTTAAGAATTTCTTTTGCTTCATCTTCTGTTTTAACCAATATATGTCTAGCTCTTACTCTATAGTCTCTAAATAAATCTATATTATCTTCGTAATATTTTTTTGCTTCATCAAGAGAAATTTCTATATCTTTCAAAACTTCTTCTTTATATTTAGAAATCAACATTTCCTTTTTTATTTCTTTTCTAAAATAATCTTCAGTTATATTGCTCTGTTTTAAAAATTCCTTAAATTTTTCTTCGTTTTCAAAATAATTAATATAATTTTTAATTTCTTCATCAACTTCCTTATCTGTCACTTTAATACCTAGCTCTTCAGCTTTTTGAGATATTATCTGCTCAATAATTAACTTGTCTAAAAATTTTCTCATTGCTTCTTCTTCAAGCTGCTTCCATATTTCAGACCCTACCTTACTCTCAACAGCCTTTTTATAGACATTAAAATCCTTTTCGAAATCTTCCTTATATATACTATCACCATTAACTTTTGCTACAATTTCCCCTTTAGTCTCTTGATTTACACAACCTGACAGTACAAAAATAAGTACCGTTACTAACAAAATCCCAATAGATTTTATTCTTATTTTATTAAACAAATTTATCAACTCCTCTGCTCTACCTTCATGCACCTTTTCTATTTAATTATATATCAATTTCCCCTTCATGAAAACTGCTAATTTTTTGAATAACTTGTTCAACTTCTTTCAATATGCTTTCTTGCATGCTTTTCATTAGCTTATATTTTATATGAGGAGTTTTTGAAATATCAAATGACATACGCCTTCCAAAACTATTTAAAAGTTCATTAATAAGTTGTGGTGTGATAATATCAGGCTTAGCAAATTCTATCTTAATGTAATTATCTATTTGAGTTAATGAACTTACTTTAGCTCTCTTACACATTGATTTTATTAATGATATTCTCATCAAATTATCAACTTCTTTAGGTATGTCTCCAAATCTGTCAATTATCTCCTCCTGTACATCTGATAAATCTTCTCTGTTTTGAATTGATGATATTTTCTTGTATATCTCTATTTTCTGTTCTTCATTAGCTATATAACGACTAGGTATATATCCATCTACATTCAGTTCTATTGTAGTTTCTATCTCTTCTTCCTTTATTTCACCTTTAAGTTTCTTTATTGCT
Source organism: Caloranaerobacter ferrireducens (assembly GCF_001730685.1). Lineage (NCBI taxonomy): Bacteria > Bacillati > Bacillota > Tissierellia > Tissierellales > Thermohalobacteraceae > Caloranaerobacter > Caloranaerobacter ferrireducens. Next base: position 34,962 of record NZ_MDJR01000006.1, read on the forward strand.
TCCTCTAAATATTTCACATATAAATCATAACCAATCGAAGCCATGTGACCATGCTGTTCAGGTCCTAATAAGTTTCCAGCACCTCGTATTTCCAAATCTCTCATGGCTATCTTAAAACCAGAACCAAACTCAGTAAACTCTTTTATCGCTTTTAAACGTTTTTCAGCAACCTCAGATAGTGCTTTGTCTTTTTCATAAGTAAAGTATGCATATGCTATCCTATTACTTCTTCCTACTCTACCTCTTAACTGATAAAGCTGTGACAATCCCATTTTATCAGAATCATAAACTATTAAAGTATTTACATTAGATATATCTAATCCTGTTTCAATAATAGTCGTACATACTAATATATCATACTCTCTTTTTAGAAAATCTATCATAACTTTCTCAAGTTCTCTTTCACTCATTTGCCCATGCCCAACTGCTATCCTAGCTTCAGGGACTAATTTTTTTAATCTAGCCGCCATCTGCTGAATACCTTGTACTCTATTATATACAAAATAGACTTGACCACCTCTATTTAACTCCTTAACTATTGCATCCCTAATTATACCCTCATTATATTCCATAACATATGTTTGTACTGGATATCTTTCTTCAGGCGGTTCATCTATAACACTCATATCTCTGATACCAACTAATGCCATATGAAGAGTTCTTGGTATTGGAGTTGCAGTTAACGTTAATACATCAATTGATTCCTTTAGTTTCTTTAGAGTTTCTTTATGTTTAACACCAAATCTCTGTTCCTCATCTATAATCAATAATCCTAAATCTTTAAATTTTACGTCACTTGATAATAACCTATGCGTTCCGACTACAATATCTAAATTCCCACTTCTTAAATCTCTTAAAATTTTCTTCTGATGACTTGGCGTTCTAAACCTACTTAACATATCTACTTTAACAGGAAATTGACTAAATCTCTCTCTTATCGTATTATAATGCTGTTGAGCTAAAATAGTTGTAGGTACTAAAAATGCAACCTGTTTTCCGTCCATAACAGCTTTAAATGCAGCCCTTAAAGCCACTTCTGTTTTTCCATATCCTACATCTCCGCATAACAATCTATCCATAGGTTTATCTTTTTCCATATCTCGTTTAATTTCTTCTATACATTTTAATTGATCATTGGTTTCTTCATAAGGGAATAAATCCTCAAATTGCTTTTGCCAAGGCTGATCCTTTGAAAAAGCAAATCCTTTAGTAGTTTGCCTTTTTGCATAAAGTTCAAGAAGCTCTTTAGCCATATTCTCAATTGCCTTCTTAGCTTTTTGTTTAGTCTTAACCCATTCTCCTGTTCCAAGTTTATTTACTTTAGGCTTTATAGAATCTGCTCCTATATATTTTTGTATTAAATCCATTTGATCTACAGGAACATATAATCTATCTTTACCAGAATACTTTATACTTAAATAATCCTTCTTTACTCCTTGAACCTTTAATTGCTCTATACCTACATATACACCGATTCCATGCGTTTCATGTACAACATAATCTCCTGGCTTAAGGTCAGTAAATGAAGTTATCTTCTTAGTATCTTTACTATATTTTTTAACTCTTTTCTTTTTGGATTTTCCATATATTTCTTTATCGCTAATTATTGCAAACTTCAAATCTGGATATTCGAATCCTCTACTAATAGTTCCTGCTAAAACAAAAATTTGTCCAGATTTTATTTCTACATCGAAGGTTTTTATGAAGCTGCATTCTACTGAATACTCTTTAAGCGTTTCAACAAGCCTCTTTCCTCTATCTTCTACTCCTGAAAGTATTATTATCTTATATCCTCTATATTTTAAATTTTTAAGCTCATTTACCAAAAATTCTATCTTGTTATGAAATGACTGCATACCTTTTGTTACAATATTAACTGTTTCTTTACTTTCAAAGATATCAATACCCTTTCTTAATCCCATTGACACAATACAAGGTCTTTCATTTAATTTTTCTTTTAACTCATCAAAGTTATAATAAATCCCTTCTTGTTTAGGTAACACTTCTCCTCTTTCAAAAAAGTCTAAAAATTTACTTCTAAAACTTTTTAAATAAGTCCTTGCACTTTCTTCTATTCTGTGTGGTTCATCTATAAGCATTAGTGCTGATTCAGCAAAATAATCTATTATGCTTTTATACTGAACAGGGAAATATGGTAAAAGAGGCTCTATATTATCAAAATTTAATCCTGAATTAATTAATTCAATATAATGCGTGAACTTTTCAGTAAGCTTCTCAACCATTAATTGACCATTTTCTTCCTTATTTATCTTTTTAACAGTTTTTGTTAAGTCTTTTTCTATTTGTTTTACTACTTCTTCCCTATATTCATCTTCAAAGATAATTTCTTTAGCAGGTCCTATTTTAACCTCTGAAATATTTTCAATTGACCTCTGTGTTTTTATGTCAAAAGTTCTTAATGAGTCAATTTCATCATCAAACAATTCTACTCTTACAGGATTTTCTGAGGTTATAGGATAAAAATCTACTATACCACCTCTTACACTGAACTGTCCTTTCCCTTCAATCATATCTACTCTTTCATAGCCTAGTATATTTAAATTTTTTATTAGTTTTTCTAAGTCAATCTTATCTCCATATTTTAAAACTGTTCTATATTTACTTAATATTTCTTTATTGAAAACTTTATCCATTATTGACTCAACAGAAGCTACAACAATTATCGGTTCTGCTTCAATCAACCTATCTATAACCTTTAGTCTTTGATGTAGAATTCCATGACTATAAGCATCAATATTGTAAAAAACAACTTCCCTTTGTGGAAATAGTTCTACACCTCTAGAAGAAAATAGCCTTAAATCTTCAACAATTTTTTTAGCTCTAAGTTCATTATAAGTAACTATAAGAACTTGTCTACTAGTATGTTGATTCAATCCATAACAAATATGTGCTAAACTTTCTTCCGATAAACCATATAAAGATACAGGATATCTTTTGCTATTTATAGCTTCTATTAATTTGCTATATTGATTTGAATTCTTCAGCTGGTCAATAAAAACATTCAGAAACAAGAAAATCAGCTCCTTTTTAGCAGCAGCTTTAGCCCAGGCAAAAACCTGGGCTATGGTTTGTCACTTATCATTTTTATGCTTTATTGATATTTTATTCATGTGCTAACCATTGTATTCATTCATAGCTTTATTTAATCCTTGAGAAATAATCGTTTCTACAGCCGAAGCTGCCCTTTCTATCGTAGAATCAATTATTTCTCTTTCATCCTTGGTAAATTTACTTAACACAAAGTCGGCTAAATCCATACCTTCTTTAGGTTTACCTACGCCTATTCTTATTCTTGGAAAGTTTTCACTTTGTAAGTGATATAATATTGATTTCATTCCATTATGACTTCCAGCACTACCTTTTTGTCTTATTCTTAATGAACCAAACTTTATATCGATATCATCATATATAACAATAATATTTTCAGTTGGTATTTTGTAATAATTATATATATCTAAAACACATTCACCACTTCTATTCATATATGTTTGCGGCTTTACTAATATAACTTTTTCATTATTTATAAATGTTTCTCCATATACTGCTTTATGTTTTATTTTGTTTAATTTCACATTATTTCTTACTGCTAAGCAATCAATTGTATCAAACCCTACATTATGTCTAGTGCCATCATATGCTCTACCCGGATTTCCTAGTCCAATTACTACATACAAAGGAATCAACTCCCTATGTTAACCTTGTAAACCAAAATTTAATTAATCGAAAAGTTTACTTATTGACTCATTTGAATAGATTCTTTTAATAGCTTCAGCGAATAATGGAGCTACTGAAACAACTTCAATTTTATCAATCTGCTTATCTTCAGTAAGAGGAATAGTATCTGTTACTACTAATTTTTCAATTACTGAATCCTTTAATCTGTCAATAGCTGGCCCAGAAAGAACTGGGTGTGTACAGCAAGCATATACTTTCTTTGCCCCAAAATCCTTTAATACTTTGGCAGCTTTTGTTAGTGAGCCTGCAGTATCAACTATATCATCAACTAAAATCACATTTTTATCTTCTATATCCCCTATGATGTTCATTACCTCTGATACGTTAGCTTTAGGTCTTCTCTTTTCGATTATAGCAATTGGTAAATCTAATAAACTTGCAAAGTTTCTCGCTCTTCTAACCCCACCAATATCAGGTGATACTACTACTGTTTCTTTATCTATTATATTTCTGAAATACTCTGCTAATATAGGCACACCTGTTAAATGATCTACTGGTATATCAAAATACCCTTGAATTTGTCCTGCATGTAAGTCCATACTCACTACTCTGTCTGCCCCTGCTGTTGTTAATATATCAGCTACAAGTTTCGCTGTAATTGGTTCTCTTGCTTTAGTTTTTCTATCTTGTCTAGCATATCCATAATAAGGAATTACAGCATTTATCCTACCAGCTGAAGCTCTTTTTAAAGCATCAATAAGGATAAGTAATTCCATTAGGTTTTCATTGATTGGAGGACAAGTAGGCTGTATAACAAATACATCTGCACCTCTTACGGAATCTGAAATATGAACAGAAATCTCTCCGTCACTAAATCTTCCTACTTGACTTTCTCCTAACTCAATATTTAGCTCATCACAAATCTTTTTGGCAAAACGCTCGTTAGCATTACCAGTAAAAATTTTAATTTCTCTTCCTCCTATATTCATAAAAAAACTCCTCCTATGTTTTTTGTTATAATCCATAGGAAATTATATTCCTTATTAAATTGTGGATAATTTTGAATATAATTTCCGTTTATGGATTTCAATAAAATCTTCTTTAATTTATTTAAATCGAAGATTTTATTCTTTATTTTGATTAAACTTTTTATAAACCCAACCCTCTTTGTTTACCTGTCTTGCCCTTGCTATAGATAGAGTTCCTTTACCAACTTCCTCTGTTATTGTAGAACCTGCTGCTACATACCCTTTTTCTCTAACTACTACAGGGGCAACCAAATTAGAATTGCTACCAATGAAAGCATTATCTTCAACAATTGTTCTATGCTTGTTTACACCATCATAATTTACAAAAACTACACCACAGCCAATATTAACATTTTTACCCACATCTGCATCACCGATGTACGCTAAATGTGAAGCCTTAGAATTGTCTCCTATTACAGAATTTTTCACTTCTACAAAATCTCCTATTTTAACTGACTTACCTATTTTACTATTAGGCCTTAAATATGCATATGGTCCTATTGTTGTATCTTCATCAACTTGACTATCAATTATAGTCGATGTTTGCACTACTACTCTATTTCCAATATTACTGTTAATTATTCTCGAATTACTTCCTATTATGCAATCTTCTCCTATTTTAGTTTTACCTTCTAAAAAAACTCCTGGATATATAATAGTATCCCTACCTATTTCAACATCCTTACCTATATATGTATTATCAGGATCTATTATTGTAACTCCTGATAACATCAATTTCTCATTAATCCTTCTTCTCATTATCTTATTAGCTTCAGCTAATTGTACTCTAGAATTGACCCCAAATATTTCTGTATTGTCACTTAATTTATATCCGCCTACTTTTAATCCTTTTTCATTTAATATCTTGATTGAATCGGTTATATAATATTCATTTTGAGCATTATTATTGTTAAGATTACGCAAAGCCATTTTTAAATACTTGCCATCAAAACAATATATTCCTGAATTAATTTCCTTTATTTTCTTTTGTTCTATACTAGCATCTTTTTCCTCTACAATCCCTACTATATTCCCTCTATCATCTCTAATTATTCTACCATAACCCGTCGGGTTATCAAACTCAGCAGTTAAAACAGTAGCATTATTACCGCTTTCTTTATGATAATTTATTAAGTCAGTAATCGTCTTACTAGTAATCAAAGGTGTGTCTCCATAAAGGATTATAACATATTTATCATCTTTTATTAAATCTTCAGCCTGCATTACTGCAAAACCAGTTCCATACGGAACCTTCTCACCAATAGGTTGGTCTACAAATAATACTCCCTCTCCCCTTAACATATCTTTCACTTTTTCTTTACCATGCCCTACAATAACAATATTTTCATCTATCCCCGCACCTTTACTAGCTTCAATTACATGACTTAACATAGACTTTCCGCACACTTGATGCAATACTTTAGGTAGTTTTGATTTCATTCTAGTACCTTCACCTGCTGCCAAAATAATTGATGTAATCACTTTAAACACCCTCTCTAATACTATTTTATAATCCATAGGAAATTATAATAAAATCTTATATTTTTAAAAATTTAATGTTGATTTTATTGAAACTTTGTCTGGCATGCTTACATGCCAGAGTTGTTATAGCCCTTATTAAACTGTGGATAATTTCAAGTATAATTTCCGTAATAGATATAAGCAAAATCTTCCTTAATTTATTTAAATTGAAGATTTTGTTCAAAAATACAACTTACCTATTGTTATCTTTTTAAATATATAACACTGTATACAATTCAACAAAAAAAATATGTATCCTTTAAAATATTATTAAGTTTTTGTCAAAAAAAATAACATAAAAAAGAGGGCATTGACCCCCTTTTATCTAATCTTCCTTATTTTCTTTTAACGCTTTTTCGTATTCTGCTAAAATAGATTCTTGAATTTTGCTTCTTGTTTCTGAATTAATAGGATGAGCTATATCTCTAAATTCTCCATCTGGCATTTTTCTACTCGGCATTGCTATAAAAAGACCATTATTTCCTTCTATAATTTTTATATCATGCACTACAAACTCGTCATCAAATGTAACTGATACAATAGCTTTCATCCTACCTTCATCACTTAACTTTCTAATCCTTACATCAGTAACCTTCATAACTTCACCACCTTCCCCCGTAGCTGTTCAATATATAAATTAGTATTCTCTTAATTTTGACAAATTCCTTCTACTTTTAAAACAAATTAATCAATATTACTCAATAAGTCTCTATTAGGCTCAACGATAATCTCTTTTGTCTCTTCATCAATCTTTTTTAATAATAATAATGGTAAGTAATTATCTATTAATTTTTCCTCTGGCAATTCTGTCGCAATGAATACTCCTGTTCCTACTACTTCTGCTTTAAATTCTCTCATCATATCACAAATTCCCTTTGCAGTACCCCCAGCTTTCATAAAATCATCTATCACTAAAACTCTAGCACCTTCTTTCATAGCTTTTCGTGATAAAGACATAGTCTGAATTTTTTTTGTTGAACCAGTTACATAATTTATGTTTACTGTAGCTCCTTCTGTAACTTTTATATTCCTTCGTATTATTACTAATGGCACATCTAATGATTGAGCTGTCATTAAAGCGATTGGTATACCTTTAGTTTCAACAGTAACAACATAATCTACGCTTTCACTAACAAATCTATGTGCAAATATTTTCCCTGCCATCCCAACAATTGATGGAGTATATAATAAATCAGTCATATATATAAATCCACCAGGAATTATTCTTTCTTTTTCAGCTAACGCACCTGCCACATTGCTCAAAAAATCACTTATCATATGTTCAGTAATCTGAGGTATATATTTCACTCCACCAGCTGCCCCAGGAATAGTCTCAATTTTCCCTAATTGAAGCTTTTCTAACATTCCCTTAATTATTACTATATCTTCACTAATCGTAGATTTTGCTGCATTGAACTTATCTGTAAAATAATTATAAGTAAAAATATAATTAGGTCTATCACTCAATATCTTCATTATAGCTCCTATTCTTTCGTTTCTCTTAAGCTTAATCACTTAAATCCTCCTAAACACGAATATTTTATCTTATTAAATATAATTTTATTCGTAAAATATAAATAAATCAATACTTTATTGAAATTATTTTTTTATGAACAAAATCTTCTACTTAAATAAATTATAAGGATGATTTTGTTGAAATCCATAAACGGAAATTATATTATTAAATTATCCACAATTTAATTATGATATAATTTACTCAGTAACAGCCTTTTCTTCTAAGAATAAAATAATATTGAAAGTATTGGAAATAATATTATTACTGTATTATCTAGGAGGTAGTTATATGTTTAGCTTTGACATACATAAACACAATTTCAAGCATGTACATTTTATTGGAATAGGCGGTATTAGTATGAGTGGCCTTGCAGAAATTTTATTAAACGCAGGATATACTGTTTCAGGATCTGATATGAAAAACTCCGAAATAATAGAAAGGTTAAAAGAAAAAGGGGCTATCATATATATAGGTCATGATAAAAATAATATAAATGGTGCAGATCTAATAGTCTATACATCAGCTATCAGTAAAGATAATCCAGAATATATAGAAGCTATAGAAAGAAATATAGCAATCGTTGATAGAGCTACTTTTTTAGGACAATTAATGAGAATATACAAATCTTCTATTGCAGTTTCTGGTACACATGGAAAAACAACTACAACAGCTATGATATCTGTTATACTTGAACATTCTAATCTAGATCCAACTATTTTGCTAGGCGGCGTTTTAGACACCATCGGAGGTAATGTGAAAATCGGTAAAGAAGATATATTTTTAACTGAAGCATGTGAATATAGAGGAAACTTTCTGAAGTTTAATCCTAATATAGGTATAATTCTTAACATAGAAGAAGACCATTTAGATTATTTCAAAAATATTGACCACATAGTCGAAACATTTGCAGACTTTGCAGCTTTGCTTCCTAAAGATGGATTTTTAGTCATAAATAATGATGATATAAACACTTCAAAAATTATTAATAAAGCAAATTGCAATATCGTTACTTTCGGAATAAAAAACAAAAGTAATTATAAGGCAGATGATATATCTTTTACAACATACGGTTTTCCTAAATTTAAGCTAATAATTAATAATTCCGAAGAATACAACGTAACTCTTAAAGTAATGGGAATACATAACGTATACAATGCTTTAGCTTCTATTGCAACAGCTCATAACCTTAACATTCCTATTAATACCATAATAGAAGCTATCGAAAGCTATACAGGAACTCACAGAAGATTTGAAACAAAAGGTATTATAAATGGAATTAGAATAATAGATGATTATGCACACCATCCAACTGAAATAAAAGCAACTCTTAATGCAGCTAAAAAACTCCGACACAATAAGATATGGTGTGTATTCCAGCCTCATACTTATACGAGAACTAAAGCTTTATTAAATGAGTTTAGTGAAGCTTTCCATGACGCTGATAATGTAATAGTAACTGATATATATGCTGCAAGAGAAAAAGATACAGGTCTTGTTCACTCAAAAGATTTAGTAGATTTACTTATAAGCAAAGGTATGAAATCTTTATATATTAATAACTTTAAAGATATTGTTGATTACTTATCAAAACAAACTAGTGAAGGTGATATTATTCTTACTGTCGGAGCAGGAGATATTTATAAGGTAGGAGAAATGTTATTGAATAATAGTCAATAGACTATCAATTATTAACTACCATCTTTTTTATAATTCATAGGAAATTATTACACCTTGTTAAATTGCGGATAATTTTAAATATAATTTCCGTTTATGAATATAGGCAAAATCTACCTTATAATTATTTAAATCGAAAATTTTGTTCATTTAATAGTGTTTAATTTTAAGAAATTTGGTTATAAATATAAATACTTAGTCCCCCACTCCCCCCATCAAAAATGGGTTCCCGAATTTATTTTGGGAACCCATTTACATATCTAATTTTCAGTTTCAATATTTACATTATATAATTTCATCATCAATTCTCTAATCTGCTTTGAATCATATGCAAAGTAAGATACTCTTTTCCCATCTATACTTTTATATATCGCCCTACCAGGAAGTGTTGTCATTGAAACATCTTCTATTTTTATACCTATTGCCTTACTTACATACAATAAAGTATCAGTTAAACTCATATCTGTTTTAATATATTTAAAACAAGTTTGAGCTACAACTGGCAATCTAAAGCTTAAAGCTTTTTTTACAGCTGATTTAATAAATTGCTGCTGAGCTCTAATTCTACCTAAATCACCATCAGGATAACCTACTGTCTTATCATTATTTTGCCTAAATCTTAAAAACTGAACAGCTTTCTCTCCATTTAATATCTGTCTTCCTTTCTTCAAGTTTATATGAAGAGGAGGTTTAGCAGTAGGGTCATCATAAACCATATCAAAAGGAACATCTACCTCTACACCACCTAGAGAGTCAACTATTTTCTCTACTCCCGAATAAGTAACTTTAACATAATGATGTATTGGAACCCCACCAAGTACAGCTTCTACTGCTTTCATTGTACCTTTTACTCCTGCATCCCCATAAACAGCATTAATTTTTCTTTTATCAGCTTCTTCATAGCCTAATCTGTAAAAATAAGTATCTCTAGGTATTGATATTAAATCTACTTTTTTTGTAACAGGATCAAAACTAGCAAATATTATAGTATCTGTTCTTGGTCCTTCTAACCCCAAAAGCAAGATATTTATTCTTTTGCTTTCCTGTATAGCTTTTTTAAATGGGTCTAAACTTTTAGAATTATCATTTGATGAATCACTATTATCTTCTGTATCATTATTATCAACATTTTTTAAATCTTCTTGAGTCGCTGCATTTGCATCATAAAATTTCATAAATGTAAATACGCCTGCACCTATTGCTAAAACAAAACAAAAAAACGCAATAGTAAATACTTTTAGAAATTGTTTCATATATCTTCACCTTCCTAAACAATATGCTAATTTACTGCTGCATACATACAAAAGAATCTAGTATTATTATAACACATTATTTATAATATTAAGTTACACTTAAGTTACAGATATTTGAATTACTAAATGATTATAGCATTAATTTTGTTTTTTTTCAAACTGAACAAAATCTTCGATTTAAATAAATTAAGGAAGATTTTGCCTATATCCATTACGGAAATTATATTTATAATTATCCACTATTTAATAAGGCATATAATTTCCTATGGATTATAAATAAGGTGAGCTAAAAAGCTCACCCTTATCTTTCAACGATAACTGCTGTACCTTGACCTCCACCAATACATAAAGTTGCAAGTCCATATTTAGATTCTCTTCTCATCATCTCATAAATTAATGTTACAAGAATTCTTGCTCCTGAAGCTCCTATCGGATGTCCTAAAGCTATAGCACCACCGTTTACATTAACTTTTTCTGGATCTAATCCTAAATCTCTCATAACAGCTATTGATTGTACTGCAAACGCTTCATTAGCTTCAATCAAGTCTAAATCTTCAACTTTCAGCCCCGCTCTTTCCAATGCCTTTTTAGTGGCTGGAACTGGACCATATCCCATAATCTTTGGATCTAATGCTGCTGAAGCATATGATTTAATAGTAACTAAAGGCTTTATCCCTAATTCTTCTGCTTTTTCTTTAGCCATTACTATTAACATAGCTGCGCCATCATTTATTCCTGAAGCATTACCTGCTGTTACAGTACCATCCTTTTTAAATGCAGGTTTTAATTTTGCAAGTTTTTCAATAGTAGTTCCGTGTCTAGGATATTCATCAGTATCTACAATAATAGGATCTCCCTTTCTTTGTGGTACTTCAACAAGAACTATCTCATCTTTAAATTTGCCTTCTTTCTGTGCTTTTTCTGCCTTAAGCTGACTTTGCAAAGCAAACTCATCTTGTTCTTCTCTAGATATATTCCACTTTTCAGCTATGTTTTCAGCTGTTATACCCATATGATAATTATTGAATATGTCTGTTAATCCATCATGAATCATTGTATCAATTAGCTCTCCATGTCCCATCTTAAGTCCCCATCTAACTCTAGGTACAAGATATGGAGCATTACTCATACTTTCAGTACCACCTGCTAAAATAACATCAGCATCTCCTAACATGATAAACTGTGCTGCCATACTTACAGCTCTAAGTCCAGAACCACAAACTTTATTAATTGTCAAAGCTGGTGTAGTTTCCTTTAAACCTGCTCCTAAAGCTATTTGTCTCGCTGGATTTTGACCTAAACCTGCTGATAAAATATTTCCAACTATTACTTCATCAATCATTTCTTCCTTAATACCAGCCCTTTTGATTGCTTCCTTAGCAGCCACTACACCTAAATCTATTGCAGATAATTTAGATAAACTACCACCAAAACTTCCTATAGGTGTTCTAGCAGCACCAACAATAACAACTTCTCTCATATTTATAACCTCCTACAAACTAATATATTATTCAGCTATCGGCTATCAGCCTATTTACATTATGGCTATTCGCCATTCGCTATTCGCTATTCGACAGCAATAAACTAAAGACATTAACTAAGAACTATTGACTAATAGCTGTTAACTAACAGCTTATTTTATAATCCATAGGAAATTATATACCTCGTTAAATTGTGGATAATTTTAAATATAATTTCCGTAATGGATATAGGCAAAATCTTCCTAAATTTATTCAAATCGAAGGTTTTGTTCTTATTTACTGTAATCAAAGAATCCTTTTCCAGTTTTTCTTCCTAGTAAACCACCTCTAACCATTTTCCTTAATAATGGATGTGGTCTATATTTAGGATCAGCAAATTCCTTATATAGCACTTCCATAATGGCTAAACAAACGTCATTTCCTATAAGGTCAGCAAGTGCTAATGGTCCTATAGGATGATTAGCGCCTAATTTCATGGCATTATCAATATCTTCTGCTGATGCAACACCATCTGCTAAAATACCAACTGCTTCATTAATCATTGGAATAAGTATTCTGTTTACTACAAAACCAGGAGCTTCTTCAACTTCAACTGGAGTTTTACCAAGCTCTATTGATAAATCACATACTAACTTCTTAGTCTCATCTGAAGTCGCAATACCTTTTATAATTTCAACAAGTTTCATAACTGGTACTGGATTAAAAAAATGCATTCCTATAACTTTTTCAGGTTTATTAGTTACACTTGCTATTTCTGTAATAGATAAAGATGAAGTGTTAGTTGCAAGTATTGTTTCTGGTTTGCATACTTTATCTAACTCTTCAAATATTTTTTTCTTTATTTCCATATTCTCAACTGCTGCTTCAATAACTATATCTACATCTTTTATTAAACCCATATCAGTAGTAGTCGTAATTCTATCAAGAACTTGATTTTTTTCTTCTTCTGTCATTCTCTCCTTTTTTACATTTCTATCCAAATTCTTAGTAATGATAGATATTCCTCTTTGAAGATATTTTTCTTCAATATCTTTTAGTATTACTTCATGCCCTGCTTGTGCCAGAACCTGAGCTATGCCTGAACCCATTGTACCAGCACCAATAACACAAACTTTCATCAAATCTCCTCCTTAAAATATTTATTTTAGAAGTATGTTTTAATTACTGATTTTTAAACTTTGGCTTTCTTTTTTCAATAAAAGCAGTCATTCCTTCTTTCTGATCATCTGTAGCAAAACATAATGAAAATAGATTTCTTTCTATTTCCATTCCTGTTTCAATATCTGTTTCAAAGCCTCTATTTATAGCTATTTTTGAATATCTTACTGCAATCTGACCTTTAGAAGCTATCTTCTTTGCAATCTCAACAGCTGTATTCATAAGCTCTTCATGTTTAGTAACTTTATTTACAAGACCTATCTTTTCAGCTTCATTGGCATCTATCATATCTCCAGTAAATATCAACTCTTTAGCTTTAGCTATACCGACTAAGCGTGATAATCTTTGAGTGCCTGCAAATCCAGGAGTAATCCCTAGCCCTACTTCTGGCTGCCCAAATTTTGCTTTTTCAGATGCTATCCTGATATCACAACACATCGCAAGTTCGCATCCACCACCTAAAGCAAATCCATTTACAGCAGCTATAACCACTTTTTCCATAAGTTCAATCTTTCTAAAAACTTCTATGCCTTGTTCTGCAAACTTTCTAGCAACTTCTGAAGTCATATCTTTCATTTCTACAATATCAGCTCCTGCAACGAATGCTTTACCTTCTCCAGTTATTATAACTACACAAATATCCTTGTCCTTTTCAATTTGATCTACTGCATCACTTAATTCTTCTAAAACTTTAGAATTTAAAGCATTCAAAGCTTTAGGTCTGTTGATAGTTAATATACATATATTGCCTTCTTTTTTTAGTAAAAGGTTTTCATATTCCACACTACCCCTCCTTATCTTTTAACATGCTTTACTACTTATTTAAATTCAAAAATATACCAAAACATTTCTTTATAATCCATAGGGAATTATATACCTTATTAAATTGTGGACAGTTTTAAATATAATTTCCGTTTATGGATATAGGTAAAATCTTCCTTAATTTATTCAAATCGAAGATTTTATTCAAATTATTCCCTTTCTTTAAATAATATATATTTCATAATTCTTTAAAAATTCAAATAATCCTCTTTTATTAAAAAGTCTTTTACTAAATTTTAATAACTTTTATTATAAGCATAAAGAAAAACCATTCTGATTACAGAATGGTTTTACTGCCAAATTCCTATTTTTCTGATTTTATCATATCTTAAATTAAGTAAATCTTTTTTATCTAATTTCATTAATTTAGGAATTTCACTCAATATATATTCCTTTATTTTTTCTGCTACAAATGCTATATCTTTATGAGCCCCTCCTAAAGGTTCTTCAATTATCTTATCTATAACTCCAAATTCTAATAAATCTCCAGAAGTTAATTTCATAATATTTGCAGCCTTTTTAGCTAAATTTGCATCTTTCCATAATATACTCGCAAGACCTTCTGGTGATATAACAGAATAAACAGAGTGTTCTAACATACAAACTCTATCACCTACTCCTAAAGCTAAAGCACCACCACTTCCACCTTCACCAATTACAATAATAATTATAGGTACCTTTAACTTACTCATCTCAATAAGATTTGTTGCAATAGCCTCTCCCTGTCCTCTTTCTTCTGCTCCTATACCACAATAAGCACCTGGCGTATCAACAAAAGTTACAATCGGTCTGTTGAATTTTTCGGCTTGTTTCATAAGTCTCAACGCTTTCCTATATCCTTCTGGATGTGGCATACCAAAATTTCTTTCTATATTTTCCTTTAAGTCTTTACCTTTTTGATGGCCAATTACAGTTACAGGAATGCCTTCTATTGTACCTATTCCGCCGATTATCGCTTTGTCTTCTCCATAAAGTCTATCCCCATGAAACTCAATAAAATCAGGTATTATCTTTTTTATATAGTCAATAGATGTAGGTCTTTCCGGAAGTCTTGCAAGCTTTACTTTTTGCCATGGTGTTAAATTACCATATACTTGTTTTCTCATTGTATCTAATTTAATTTTCAATATATCTATTTCCTTTGATAAATCTACATTATGCTCTACACTAAATTTTTCTAATTCTTTTACCTTATTTTCTAATTCAATTATAGGTTTCTCAAATTCTAAATGATTAAACATCTAACTCACCTCTTAAAGAGTGTATATATAATATATCTGCTAATACATCTCTTAGATTTTTTCTATGAACTATTTTGTCTACAAAACCTTTATCTTTTAAAAACTCAGCCCTTTGAAAACCTTCAGGAAGTTTCTGTCTTATAGTTTGTTCAATTACTCTAGGGCCTGCAAAACCGATGAGAGCTCCTGGCTCAGATATTATAATATCTCCTAACATAGCAAAACTTGCTGTAACCCCACCAGTAGTCGGGTCTGTAAGAACTGATATATATAAAAGTCCTTCCTCTGAAAGCCTTCCTAATGCAGCAGAAGTTTTTGCCATCTGCATAAGAGATAATATACCTTCTTGCATTCTAGCTCCTCCAGATGCAGAAAATATAATCAAAGGCATTTTCTTTTCTATAGCCCTTTCTATCGATCTAGTTATTTTTTCTCCTACAACAGAACCCATACTTCCCATCATAAAATTAGGTTCCATAATACATGCAACACACGGATACCCTTTAATTTTTCCTTCACCTACCACTACAGCTTCATCAAGCCCTGTCTTCTTTTTATAATCTTGTACCTTTTTTTCATACTCTGGAAAATTTAAAGGGTCAGCTGGTTTTAAGTCTTTATCATATTCCTTAAAGCTTCCATTATCAAAAATCATATTTATTCTTTCTGTTGAATCTATTCTAAAATGATAATCACATTTAGTGCAAACCATCAAATTTTTCTTTACTTCATCTATAAGTAATATTTCTCCACATCTTTTACATGTAATATGCTTATCATCATTTATTACCGTTTTCTCTTCTAACTTTTTAGGTCTCTCGTCTATTAACTTTTCATCTCCATTATCCTCTCTGTATAAAGTTATAGTTGCATACTTTCTTTTACGAAAGAGGTCTTTTATCATATTTTTCACCTCTCACCATATTTTTTAAGATAACTTCATTTACAAACGAAGTATCAATTTCATTCTTAATGAATCTTTCATTATTTAAAATATCCAAATGGAAATCTATATTAGTGCTAATCCCTTCAATTACTGTTTCCTCTAAAACTCTTTTCATTCTATTAATCGCTTCTAATCTACTCTCTCCCCAAACGATTAATTTCCCAATCATAGAATCATATGTTGGCGGTATTACATAGCCACTATATAAATGACTATCTATTCTAACACCATACCCTCCAGCTGTATGATAAACCTCTACTAATCCTGGTGAAGGTCTAAAATTTTCTTTAACATCTTCCGCATTTATTCTACATTCAATAGCATGACCTTTAATAATCACATCCTGTTGTGATATACTTAATTTTTCTCCTGATGCTATTTTAATCTGCTCCTTTATCAAATCTATACCAGTTACTGCTTCTGTCACAGGATGTTCTACCTGTATCCTTGTATTCATCTCAATAAAATAAAAATTTTTGTATTTATCCAGCAGAAATTCTACAGTACCAGCATTGACATAACCTACAGCCTTAGCAGCCTTTATTGCAGCTTCACCCATTTTATTTCTTAACTCATCATTAACTACTTCACTTGGTGCTTCTTCAAGCACTTTCTGATTTCTTCGCTGCAGAGAACAATCTCTATCTCCCAAATGAATAATATTACCATATTCATCAGCTAATATCTGAAATTCTATGTGTCTAGGATTTTCAATAAACTTTTCTATATACATAGAATCATTATTAAATGCAGACAGTGCTTCTCTTTGCGCCATAATAAAGCTTTTTTCAAACTCATCTTCGCTGTGCACTACTCTCATACCTCTACCGCCACCGCCACTAGCTGCTTTTATCATTACAGGAAATCCTATTTTTTTAGCAATATCTTTAGCTTCATCCAATCCATTTACAGAGCCTTCAGAGCCAGGAACAACTGGCACTCCTGCATTAATCATAGTCCTTCTTGCTTCAGCCTTATCACCCATTTTTACTATATGCTCAGGATAAGGTCCTATAAATTTAATATCATGTTCTTTGCAAGCTAAAGCAAATTTAGGATTTTCGGATAAAAAGCCATATCCAGGATGAATTGCATCTGCCCTTGTAGATAAAGCTGCACTAATTATATTTTGTATATTCAAATAACTCTTTGCAGATGATGCTGGGCCTATACATACAGCTTCATCAGCTAAATGAACATGTAGACAATCTTTATCCATCTCTGAATATACAGCAACAGTTTTAATGCCCATTTCTTTACAAGCCCTTATAATCCTAACTGCAATTTCACCTCTATTTGCTATCAATATTTTTTTAAACATAACCTTACCTCCTAATCTTCATCAAAGGCTGACCATACTCAACTACTTCCTCATTTTCAACTAGTACTTCAACAATCTCTCCTGAAACTTCACTCGTAATTTCATTCATTATTTTCATCGCTTCTATAATGCATAAAGTTTGACCTTCATTAACTTTGTCTCCTACTTTCACAAAAGGTTCGACCCCCGGGCTTGGTGATGTATAGAAGGTACCCACAATAGGTGATTTAACAATAAATATATTTTCATCATAGATTATTTTCTCACTTGTTAATGATTCTTTTTTAGTTTTTTCTAGTTTAGCTTCCTCAACTAGATTCTCACTACCTAAAACAACATCGCTTGATTTACTTATGCTAATTTTAATATCTTCAGTTTCAATATCCACTTTATTTATACTAGTTTTGTCAATTGTCAATATTAACTCTTTTATATCCTTAATATTCATACGATTACCTCCCAATTTTATTGGTTGATTTTAGTATCTGGTACTAATATATGATATTATTATAACATAATATTATTTTTTTTTGCAATAATTATGATCCTATCTATCAAAGATAGGGTCATATAAGCTAATAATAAATTTATCCTTTTAAATAGTGAAAATAAAAGTGAATGCTTGAAAAAATTTAGTTAAAAACTAGGTGAAAATTTTGAAGAAAATCCGTAGGCTTAACAGGATGTTAAGCCAGCATCCTACAAGACAGGACTTCTTGATTAGGTGCGTTAGGATTTTCTAAAAATTTGAGCCCTTAGTTTTCTCTAAATTTTTTCGCATGAGCGTTATTTTCATATATTTTCAAAAAATTATATAACCCTATCTATCAAAGATAGGGTCATAATAAATAAGTTTACAATCATTATCAACATGTTTGCCAGTAGAATAAGATATATTCGGAAAACATCTTATTAACTCTTGCTCTCTTACTTCTCCTTTTATATATTTAATAGCCCCTTCTATCATTTCTTTGCTTTCTATAACAGATCTCATATATATATCATCAAAACTTTCATAATAAATTTCTTCTTTTTTACAAGGATGTTTCCACAAATTATGTTTTCTATTCAAATAATCTTTTTTATCATCTATATGCCTTGGATAAATTAAACTGCTATAGTCAATTTGTTTTTTTATAACTACATCTATCATGTTTAAAAAAACCTTCTTATAACCACAAGGATCATGTATTATTTTTAAAACTTTATTCATATCCTTAAAAGAATCTTCAATAAAATCTATTTCTATCTCAGGTTTATATAATTTTTTCAAAATATATATGTAAAAATCTATTAACACATTAGGTAATTTCTCTACATCAATCTCCTTATATGCTGGATATTTGTAAGTATATAAATTTTTTCTTTCTTTTAACAAAATAGTATCTATAATAAGTTCTAATTTCTTATGATATATACTATATTTAAATGTAGCGTAATCATTTTCATCATACACTCCAGCTTGGTAATGGATAAAAGGATGAGCATTTCTATCTAATCCAAAGTGACAAATAAAGCCTGATAAATAAGTAAAAAGTGTTAAATAATCATCATAATTATTTACTCTTTTTTTAAGATACTTAAAACTCTCAACAAAAAAATCACCCGTTCTTTTTAAATGCATGATTTTCCCAAATTTAGGCCCTCTTTTTTTCTTCTTCCAAGGCCAAAAATCATTGTATAAGAACACATCTGGTCCTTGACATCCCAATTTGAATATGTTTATTTTTTCATTTAACACTCTTTTCCAATCTTGATTTTCTAAAGAACTTATAACATCATGTCCACATAACAAATGTGTCCATACATCTGGCATTTTATCACTCACCTTTTAAACATATAATTTAAATATTTTCCACTACCATACTTATACCCTGTTTTGTTTTTAATTTTAACCAATTTCATTATATATTTTATGTTACTTATCTTTAAATATCTCAACAATATAATTAAAATCCTTATATAATCATTCTTAAATATCTTCTAGATTAATTTTTCATCCCCTTTTAAATAATTGACAAAAAAGGTCTATACTATAAAAAGCATAGACCCCTAACCAACAGTCTGTTGTTTTTTCACTAACTGCATATAAAAAGCAGCTAATGGTACTTGAATTATATAACCAATTGCTATTAAAAATACCGCTAAACTACCTCCAAAAGCTGCTAAACTTAACCCTAACGCTATTGTAAGATTACGCATAGTTGTACCATATACTAATGAAACTCTATTCTCTTTATCTAGCATTTTCTCACCAACTATATGGCTAATTAAAAGCAATACAACATAATATATGACTAATGGTATTAAAGAATAAAGAACCAGCTCACTTTTATTAATTATAGTTTTACTTTTTAATGACATAGCTATAAATACAATAAATAATACTCCCAATGAACTTATTGACCCGAAATTAGGTTTTAATTCTTTGTATTTCTTTTCTCCTGATATTTTAATAATTAATCTTCTCGTTAAATCCCCTAGTATTAAAGGTATAACAACTACCTTCAACAAACTATTAATAATTGATATAGTATCAATTGTTACAACTTCTCCTAGAAATAATTTCATATATAAAGGAATCATCAATATAGACAATAATAAGTTTCCTGAAATCAATACAAGAGCTGTTTTCATATTTCCATTAGCTAATCCTGTCCATGAAGCTGTCATACCACTTGTAGGTATAAGACTGATTAAAATCAATCCTACCATCAACATTGGACTATTATTAAAGAAAATTTTGCTTAAGCCAAATGCTATAATTGGTGATATCAAAAAATTAATTACTACACTTAATAGCAAAGGTTTTGGATTTTTAAAACCATTAAATAAATCAATTACCTTCAAGTTTATCATCATAGGATATATCATTAAAAACAATGTTGGTGTAACTAATTTTTTTAAATACCCTACATCATTTACATAACCATTTATAAGGCCTAAAATCATCATTACAAGTATAAAATATGGAAGCTTAGATTTAATATAATTTAGTACTTTCATTACCTCATCTCCTTCAAGTTTTTATTGGCATATGCTATTATTATACCCGTATATGGTATCATAAATACATAAAAAAGTAAAGCCCTCTTTAAAGGTATAAATTTTCTATGAATTATCAAAGAAAAAGCCACTAAAAGTGGCATTTATATAATTTTCTTTTCTAAGAATTTCTTTGAACATATGCCTTAGCATTCAAGCCTGCTACAGCTCCCTGTCCTACTGCAGTAGCAACTTGTGTTATTCCTCCAGTACAATCTCCTGCAGCAAATAATCCATCAATATTAGTTTTTTGATTTTCATCTACTTCTATACTATTGTTTTTTACAACAACACCTAATTTTTTTGCAAAATCAATAGAAGATGCTGAACCGTATGCAATAAACAGTCCATTAATACTTTCTTCAGTACCATCTTCAAATATTATCTTTCCCAACAAATTTTCTCCTTCTAAAGATTTGATTTTTTTATAATTTACTTTGTAACCTTTTTCTTTTATCGTTTTAATATTTTCTTCCTTCATATCTAAATTATTCCCGTTTGTATATATTGTTATATTATCTGTTATAGTGGCCATTTCCATAATTTCATGAAATGCGTAACCCTTAAATCCAAGTATTCCTACTTTAGCTCCTTGATAAAAAAAGCCATCGCAAGCTACACAGTAATGAACACCTTTACCTTCAAATTTTTCTATATTATTAATTTTTACTTTTACTCTAGGCTTTCCAGTTGCTATCACTACTGCCTTCCCTTCATACTGTCCTTCAGTAGTTGTTACAGTAAATACCCCTTTTTTCTTTATATCAATTACTTCTTCATCTTTTATATCAACTCCTACCTCTAAAGCCTGTTTTATTCCTTTTTCTATTAGTTTTTCACCTTTTTCAGGTTCACTACAACAATAATTTTCAATATATGCATTTTTCAATGCTTGACTCTCTTTGCCTATAACAAGTGTTTTTAAATTTCCTCTCCCTGTATAAAGCGAAGCTGATAATCCTGCTGGTCCTTTTCCAATAATTATTACATCATACATAACTATACCTCCCAATATTTCTGCTTTTACTTAAGAATTGCTATTATTATACCCTTCAATTTTTTAAATGAATCAATTTCAAGAATATTAAAACAATATCGAACTTTCTATAATTATATGATTATCTATAGAAAAAAGGTCCATACTTATACAAAGTATAGACCTTTTAATCAAAATTAATCTATTAAAAATTTCCCATCCTTATAGAACAGTTCTCCATCAGCGTAAATTCTACCTCCATTTTTCATATCGCATAACATATCCCAGTGTATTCCAGATTCATTTTTCCCACCTGTTTCCTTAGGAGCAGCACCTATTGCAGCATGTACTGTTCCACCTATTTTTTCGTCAAACAACATATTCTTTGTAAATTTTTGAATTCCATAGTTTGTACCTATCGCAATTTCTCCTAAATATCTTGCTCCTTCATCTGTGTCTAATAAAGCGTGAAGTAAATCTTCACCTTTAGCTGCAGTCGCTTTAACTACTTTTCCTTCCTTAAATTCTAACCTGATATCTTCAATTTCTTTACCCATAAAAATTCCAGGATAGCTAAATCTTATATAGCCTTCAACTGTATTTTCTATTGGAGTTGTAAAAACTTCTCCATCAGGAAAGTTCATTTTTCCATCACAGTTTATCCACTTTCTACCTTCAATACTCATTTTGAGATCGGTATCTTTTGAAATAATATGCAGTGTCTTCTTAGAATTTAAATATTCACAAATTCTTTCCTGTTTTTTAGAAATTTCTATCCACTCTTTTATAGGGTCATCTTTATCTAAAAGCCCTGCTCCATAAACAAAATCTTCATATTCCTCTAAACTCATATTAGCTTCTTGTGCACTTGCATAAGTAGGAAATAGTGTTCCACACCACCTTAAGTCTTTACCCATTCTATTCATAAACTTAATGTTAATTTCTCTAGTTGCTGTTCTTCTCTTTTGCATTTTTTTTGCATCAATATTCGAAAAAGATTTTTCGTTATATCCTCCCCAAATTGATAACACAGCATCAAAATTTTCTGTTGTAAATTTCTGCATTGGACTAACAAATTCTAATTGTTCATCACTAGCTTCTTTCAAAAATATTTCATTTAAACCCGGAAGAGATATTTGAATCTCTACGTGAGCACCATTTCTTATAGACTCTCTATAAACTTCCTTAATTAAAGGATGAGCTATATCATAACCTGTAATCAATAAATAGTCACCTTTTTTAATCTCTAGAGAGTAATTAACTAGAAGCTTAGCCAGTTTTACAATTCTTTGATCTGCCAATTAAAATTCCCCCTTATATAATATATTTAAAAAATAAATTAAAATATTTTATTTTTATCTATTATAAATATATTTATCAATTTCTAATTAAATACTATTACTATTCTTAATAAAAGTCAATATATTTTTTAAATAAATTAAAATTATAATTAAAAAAATTAATATTAAGTTGGCAATCAATAGTTATTAACCTATTGTCTATCAACTATTGATTATTTTAATTTATTAACTTCCTTGTTATTTCTATTTTTTTTAGAAAATCCCTTCTCATATAATTAAATTTTTCTTGTTTTAATCTGCCCCCTTTTACTTTTAACATTTACTGAATAGTAATTCGTTAATCATTCAACTCAATCCATTTATCCATTAATTCTTCAAATCTCATTTTAAGTTTTTGTTTTTCATTATAAATTTCATTTAATTTAATATAATCCGTTTTGTATTTTTCCATAGCTTTATCTTTTTCTTCAATAAGTTTTTCTAACTGTTCTATTTCCTTTTCTAAATCACATATCTGTTTATCTACATTTATTTTTCTTTTACTTGCTCCTTTCTTATAACCTTTCTTTATTTCTTTCTGTTTCACTTGATTATTTATACTATTACTAAGCATTCTCCTTGTTTTTTCATTTTTATAGTAATCATAGTTGCCTAAGTAATTTATTAATTTTTTGTTCTCAAGCTCTACTATCCTATCAGCAATTTTATTTATAAAATATCTATCGTGAGAAATAAATATAATAGTTCCCCCAAAATCTGATAATGCATCTTCTAGCATTTCTCTTGAATCAATATCTAAATGATTTGTAGGTTCATCTAATATTAAAGTATTTATATCTTGCTGCATCAATAAACACAACTTTAATCTTGTTTTCTCGCCTCCTGAGAGATTTTTTACTGTTTTGAATACATCTTCACTATAAAATAAAAACTTAGCTAAAATTCTTCTAGCCTTATCTTCAGGCATAGGGAAGTAATCTCTAAATACTTCTAGTACAGTAGAATCTTCATTATCAAATATTATATCTTGTTCTAGATATCCAATATTAACGCCAGTACCAATAATAATTTCTCCTTCATCAGGAGTATACTGATTTAATAACATTTTTATAAGTGTTGATTTGCCACTTCCATTTTTGCCTAATATACCCAGCTTTTCTCCATATCTAACATGTAAATTTAGTTTTTTAAAAATAGTATTATTTCCAAACGACTTACTTAACTCCTTTATTATTATTACATCTTTACCAGATCTATTACTATTAGAAAATTTTAATTGTATCTTTGGTTTTTCTAATATTGGTTTTTCTATTTTTCCCATTCTCTCTAGCCTTTTTTCCATATTCTTTGCTTTTTTAAACATATCCGCATTATCAGCTCTATATCCCCAATCTCTAAACCTCTTTATTGCTTCTTCCATATCTTTTATTTTTTTTTGCTGATTTTTATAAGCCTGAAATGCCTCTATTAGCTGTCTTTCTTTTTCTTTAACATAGTAAGAATAATTACCATAAAACATTTTAGCTTTTCCTGCTTCTATTTCTATTATTTTATTAACTACTCTATCAAGAAAATATCTGTCATGTGATATTATCAAAACTGTTCCACTATATTCATTAAGAAAACTTTCAAGCCACTCAATAGATTCTATATCTAAATGATTTGACGGCTCATCAAGTAATAATATATCTGGATTTTGTAATAAAATTTTCCCTAGTAAAACAGTAGTCTTTTCACCACCACTCAATGTAGAAAATTTCCTCTCTCTAAAATCTTCTTCAATTTTCAAACCTGTACATATTTTGTTTAACTTTTCTTCTATATCATAACCACCTTTATATTCAAATAACAACTGTAATTGACCATATCTTTTAATAACTTTATCTAACTCTTCACCTTTTATAATATTCATTTTCTCTTCTAGTTTTTTCATATCTCCTCGTATTTTAAATAGCTCTTCAAAAGCAGTGTTTAATACATCTATTACCTTATAATCATATGGGAAGACAGGTATTTGATCGAGATATCCTATCGTTGCTCCTTTTCTTATAGATATAATGCCATTTTCATAATTTTCAATACCAGCTATTATTTTAAATATTGTAGTCTTCCCCGCACCGTTAGATCCAACTAACCCTACTCTTTCACCAGTTTTAACCTCAAAAGAAATTTTTTTCAGTATTTTATTTGCTCCATAATATTTTTCAACATCATTTAAACTTAGCTCAATCATGAAAACCCCTCCATTTCTATAACTAATTAATAAAACAAAAACCTAGGCGAGTATATCTTCACCTAGGTCTTCCAATCCACTAATATAAATTGTAGAGACACAAAAAGCCTAGGTAAATATTTCTTTACCTAGGCATACATTCGGCACATCATTCAAATGTTTTTTAGAAAATTAGTGGTAAAGATAATTTACTCATTCTAAGTTAACATAATATTTAATTTTGGACACACTACCCCCTTGGATTGCTTGAATAAATGTAATCGCTGAATTTGAAGCTGGTAGCCTATCCAAAATAACATTACTTAGAACTTGAGCTTTCACCACTTACACTCCTTTAGTTTATTAATTAAATTTTACCATATAAAATATAACTTTCACAATACTTTTTGAAAATTATAATATTTCCCACTAATTTATCTATATATATCTTCATTCTTTTTAATATAAATATCAAGTGCTTTAATACCTCTATGAGCAAGTTTAATGAATAAAATAAAACAATATACCCAAATACCAAAAAAAATAAACACAAAAATAGCATTAAATATAGCAAACCTCATTATAATACATTCCACCTTTCCGAATTTTTTCTGAACTTTCTAAAATATTATATAGTATATTCGTTAAAGCAAAAAACATTCCTTTATATATTACATTTTTTTAACATAAATCTAAATATTAACAAATCCATTAAACTAACACTTACCCCTAGATCAAAAATACAAAAGATTAGAGATTGCATCTTGCAATCTCTAATCCTTCTCTTTAATTTTTACTTTTCTTTGCAATCGATATAGACCAGAAAAGTCCTCCGTATAAGAATAATACTCCTATTATAAGCATAATCCATGCTCCAACGGTCATCTTTACCGACCTCCTCAAAGGTTAAATATTATTTTTTTACTACTACTCTTCTTGCATTATTTTTACATCTGAATTATATTGACTCTTAGTTTTACCTAATACTATAGATACTATAATAACAACTGCTAACATTAACCAACCGCCTATTATAATAGACCAAAGTGGATATCCCCCATAAAATTTTCCATTTACTACATCAATTATTTCTTGTACTATATTCCAAATCAATATTCCACCAAGAACTATTGGAGTAATAACAGCAATCATTACATCATACCACTTACCTAGTTTCACCTCAGATATAGGATTAAAGTAATTTCTTAATTTTGATGTTTTATAAATCCAACCTATTGCAATTGCTTCAAATAAACCAACTGCTACTATACCAAAGTTATTAATATATCTATCAACAATGTCTAACCAGTATAATCCTCCTTTTGTAGCATAAAGGAAACTTATAATAAAGCCTACAAGACATGTTAAACGTACAACTTTTTTCTTATTCCATCCCCATTTGTCAACTAAACCAGCAACAACACCTTCAATAAGTGAAAATGCTGAATCTATTCCTAAAGTAAACAACATTATAAAAAATACTAATGAGAATATTACTGCACCAAATGGTAATAAGCTTATTGCTTCTGGATAAGTCCAAAAAGCTAATCCAACTCCACCATTTCCTGCAACTTC
Source organism: Caloranaerobacter ferrireducens (assembly GCF_001730685.1). NCBI lineage: Bacteria > Bacillati > Bacillota > Tissierellia > Tissierellales > Thermohalobacteraceae > Caloranaerobacter > Caloranaerobacter ferrireducens. Next base: position 61,728 of record NZ_MDJR01000006.1, read on the forward strand.
ACTAACTAAAGCCCCTTTAGTAAAAGCCATATATCCCATTGTACCAAAAACTGCAAAACCTGCTAAGAAACTAATGCCGCAATTTGCAAACACTGTAATAAGAGCATTGTTAGTAATATCTGACTTTCTAGGCAAATAGCTTGCATAAGCAATCATTACACCAAATGCTAAACTCAATGTAAAGAAAACTTGACCATATGCGGATGCCCAAACTTTAGGATCTAATAATTTTGAAAAATCAGGATTTAAATAGAAATTAATACCATCTATTGCTCCTGGCAATGTTAAAGCTCTTATTACTAATATACCGAGCATTATAACAGGCAATGGCACTGTCCATTTAACAACCTTACCTACTGAATGCACACCATTTCTAATACACCAATAAATCGCTCCCCAAGCTAATATTAATCCTATTATAATCGGTAAACTAAATCCTCCTAATTCACCAGGTCCACTAGAAATTTGAAGAACTTTATTTAAGAAGAAGTCTTTTGGTGCACTACCCCATGCTATTTTTAAAGAATACCATAAATAATCAATTACCCAAGCCATAATCACACTATAATAAGTTATTATTACAAAACTAGCTGCTATAGCCAACCATCCCAAACTCTCCCAGCCTTTTTTAATCTTACTAAAAGCAGTAGGTGCACCAGCTTGAAACTTATGACCTATAGCAAATTCTGCTATTAATAGAGGAATTCCAGCTGTTAGTAATGCTATAAAATAAGGTATTAAGAAAGCTCCTCCTCCATTTTCAGCTGCCATATAAGGGAAACGCCACGCATTACCCAATCCTGCAGCTGAGCCTATAGCTGCAAAAACAAATGCAGTCCTTGTGCTCCATCTTTCTCTGTCAAGCATAATGTTCCCTCCTTATACTTTAGATAAATTAAAAACTTTAATTTAAAACTCTCCCCCTTCTTTAGATATTTATTAGAATATATCTTATATAAAATATATATTATCGGAATATTAAAAATATTTTTAAAATATTAGTTTTTTGATTAAAAACTTATTCCATCCATTTTGTGGTAATTTATTGAACTATTATCTTTTTTCATGTAATATTAAATTAAAATAATGTCGTCATTTGCTTATCTATATTCGATTTTCGTATAATGAATATTGAATGACAAAAGGAGGGTAATAAATGGAAAGATTGGATTTTATCTACAAAAGACATAGTGTTAGGAAGTTTAAAAACATAGACGTACCTATAGAAGATATAAAAGAAATAATAAAAGCTGGTACATATGCTCCATCAGGTAAGAATCTGCAGAACTGGCATTTTGTCGTTATAAAGAATAAAGCAAAAATAGAAGAGATGGCTAGAATCGTCGAGAGAAAAAATGCAGAACTTGCGAACTATGCAAAAGATGAAAATACTAAAAAGTCATTTACTAAATACCTAAAATATCATACAGTTTTTAGAAATGCACCAGTAGTAATATTAGTATATGCTGGTCCATATCCTTCAACTGGTCTTGAACTGCTAAAAGAAAAAGGAGCATCGAAAGAAGAGTTAGATGCTGTTATTTTACCAAACCCAGGTATACAAAATATCGCTGCTGCAATGGAAAACATTCTTTTAGCTGCATCTAATATGGGATATGGCACTTGCTGGATGACAGGACCTAATTATGCAAGTAAAGAAATAGCTGACTATATAGGTTTTAAAAAAGAAGGATATTTTCTTGCAGCAATGACTCCACTTGGAGTGCCAGAAGAATCTGAACTAAAAAGCCCACCAAGAAAGCCTTTAGAGGAAGTTATGACAATCATTGAATAAAATATTTTGCGGAGGTAGAAACCTCCGCTATTTACATTCGCTATCCTCTCAAAGTAGCTTTTAATCTATTAGGATTTAATAATAAATCTAAACAAGTATCTATATTTTTTGTTATAATATCGCTATTTTTGATTGTTTCTACAAAACAACCTTCATCTCCTATTATCACTATCCCTATTTGTACTTCTTTAAGCATAAGCATATCGTTATTCCCATTGCCTATAGCTATACAATACTCAGCCCCTAATTCCTTAACAAAGTTAAGCTTATCAATTTTTCCATTTTCTTGAGAAATTATTTTGAGATTAACATTTACATCTCTAAGATTTTCTTTTACATTGCCATATGTATCAGCTGTTAATACATAAACTTCTACTTTTTCGCTTAACTTCTTAAGCTTTTCTTTGATTTCAGACTTCATAATGCCATCTACAGCTAAAGTACCATTGTAATCAAATATAACATACTTTATTTTTAATTGTTTATATGATGGTATATCTAATTCTATCACGCTATCCCCCCACTAAAAAACATATATCTAAAACAATTTTATTTTTTCATTTTTTCAATTAATTCTTCTCTTAAATCTTCAAAACCTGGCTTACCTAGTAATGCAAACATATTTTTCTTATATGCTTCAACTCCTGGTTGATCGAAAGGATTAACCCCTAATATATATCCACTTATTCCACAAGCTTTTTCAAAGAAATAAATAAGCTTTCCGAAATAGTATTCATTCATTTCAGATACATTTATTACAATATTAGGTACGTTGCCATCAGTATGTGCAAGTAATGTACCTTCAAAAGCTCTTTTGTTTACAAAATCCATAGTCTTACCTTTAAGATAATTAAGTCCATCTAAATTTTTCTCATTTTTTGGTATCTCTATGTCTTCTTTAGGATTTATTATGTTTATAACCGTTTCAAATAAATCTCTTCTACCATCTTGTATGTATTGTCCTAAAGAATGCAAGTCTGTTGAAAATTCAACTGAAGCTGGGAATATTCCCTTACCATCTTTACCTTCACTTTCTCCATATAACTGTTTCCACCACTCTGCTAAATAGCGAAGATAAGGTTCATAATTAACTAATATTTCTATATCTTTACCTTTTCTATAAAGTATATTTCTTAAAGCCGCATATTGATAACAAGGATTTTTTTCCAAATCTTCTACCATATACTCTTCTCTACCTGCTTTAGCACCTTCCATAATTTTATCTATGTCTATACCTGCAACAGCTATTGGCAACAATCCAACTGGTGTAAATATTGAAAATCTTCCTCCGACATCATCAGGTATCACAAAAGTTTCATAACCTTCTTCCTCAGCTAATTTTCTTAATGCTCCCTTAACTTTATCTGTTGTAGCGAATATTCTTTTTCTCGCTTCTTCCCTTCCATATTTTTTCTCCATATATTCCTTTAATATTCTAAATGCTATAGCTGGCTCTGTTGTAGTCCCAGACTTTGATATTACATTTATACTTATATCTTTACCTTGTATAACATCAAACAAATGTCTTAAATATGTACCACTAATATTATTTCCTACAAAATAAATTTCAGGTGTTTTCCTTTTATCTTTAGAAAGTATATTATAAAATGTATGACCTAAAGCTTCTATTGCAGCTCTTGCTCCTAAATAAGAACCACCAATACCTACTACTATAAAAACATCTGAAGTTTCTTTTATTCTTTCAGCAGCTAGTTTTATTCTTGCAAATTCATCTTTATCATAATTTATAGGATAATCTACCCAACCTAAAAAATCATTGCCTGGTCCATTTTTTTCATGAAGCATTTTATGAGCAAAAGAAATTTGAGCTTTCATATATTCTAATTCATGTTTTTTTATAAGAGCATTAGAGTAATCTAATGTAATAGCATTCATTTATTTCCCCTCCTTAAGTATTTGTATCCAATAGTTACATTTTACTATTATATAATATCCAAATCAAATATATTTATAGACTATAAATTAGAGTAAAATCTTCGATTTAAATAGATTATAGGAAGATTTTGCCTATATCCATTACGGAAATTATATTTTAAATTATCCACTTTTCAAAAAAAGTTTATAATTTCCTATGGATTATAAAAAACGAGGGACTTAAAATCCCTCGATTAATCTCTTTATTTAATGTTCAAACTGATATCTAATGCTTTAACTGAATGAGTTAATGCTCCGACTGAAATTACATCTACTCCAGTTTTAGCAACTTCCTCAATATTATCTATATTAACATTACCAGATGCTTCTAATATAGCTTTTTTATTATTTATACTCACTGCTTCTTTCATTTTCTCAATACTCATATTATCAAGCATTATAATATCAGCTCCTGCACTTAGAGCTTGTTTAAATTCTTCGATAGTTTCAACCTCTACCTCTATTTTAACAGTATGTGAAACCTTTTCTCTCATTAATTTAATCGCTCTTTCTATACTTCCAACAGCTCTTATATGATTATCTTTTATCATAACAGCATCTGATAAATTATATCTATGGTTTGACCCTCCGCCTAATTTTACAGCATATTTTTCTAAAACTCTAATACCAGGTGTAGTTTTTCTTGTATCAGCTACCCTAACTTTATATTTCTCTACTTTATCTACAAACTTTCTAGTCTTAGTTGCAATTCCTGATAATCTCTGAAGAAAATTTAGAGCTGTTCTCTCGCCAGATAAAATAGCTCTAGTTTTACCTTTTATTTTAGCTATAACATCACCTTTTCTTAAAAACTGTCCATCTTCCTTTAACCTATAAAATTGTATATCTTTATCGAGTAGTTTAAAAGTAATTTCAGCTATTTCTATTCCAGCTAATATCCCATCTTCTTTAGCGATAATTTCAGCTTCAGAAATATCATCTTGTCCTATTAAATTGTCAGTTGTAATATCGCCATTATTCATATCTTCTATCAAAGCATTTTTAATTATATCTTCTATTTGAAGCACTAGCATTTTAACACCTCATCATTATTAATTTATTCTATAATGACATCCTAGACTATTTTCTCTTTTAATACAGCTTTCTATAATACTTTTTGATACAATAGCCATATTTAAGACTTCAATATATTCTTTGCTATATCTGTATTTATTTTTCAGCATTTCATATATATCATCTATTATTTCTCTAGCTTTTAATAACCCCGATGTTGTACGTACTATTCCTACATATTTGTCCATAGTTTGCCTTATTCTGTCCTTAATAGTTTTAAATAAATATTCATCCACTTCAGTTTTTATTTCAGTTTCATAAGCACTATCCAATATATTTAATGGAATGTTTTCTATAGTATTATTAATAGAGTTAGCTATTCGTCTACCAAACACAATACATTCTAATAAAGAATTGCTAGCTAATCTGTTTGCTCCATGTACGCCTGTATTAGTACACTCTCCACAAGCGTATAAATTCTCTAAACTAGTCATTCCATCATCATTAACTTTTATTCCTCCAATAAAATAGTGCTCTACAGGTGCAACAGGTATTAAATCTTTTGACATATCTAAACCATATTCTAAACATTTATTAAAAATTGTAGGAAATCTTCTAATAAGAAAATCTCTATCTTTATGTGTTATATCTAAATATACAAATTCACTATTCGTTTTGATTAATTCATTGTGTATACTCTGTGCAACAATATCTCTAGGAGCTAATTCTCCCTTAGGATGAATCTTAAGCATAAATCTTTCTCCAAACTTATTTCTTAAATATGCTCCTTCACCTCTTACAGCCTCTGATATCAAAAATTTTTTTCCTTCACCTTCAGAATAAAGTGCTGTAGGGTGGAACTGGATAAATTCCATATTATCAAGCATACAACCCGCTCTGTATGCCATTGATATACCATCTCCTGTAGCTAAAGGAGAATTAGTACTATTTTTATATAAAGCTCCTATCCCACCTGTTGCAATAACTACAGCCTTAGAAAATATACTGATTAATTTATCATTTTTAATAATCTTGACACCTATACATTTATCATCTTTTTTGATTAGCTCAACAGCCATTGTATCATCTAAAATCTCTATATTATCTCTATAAACTACCTCTTTATACAGAGCTTTCATTATCTCTTTCCCTGTTGCATCTCCACCAGCGTGAAGTATCCTTGCTCTACTGTGTCCACCTTCTAATGTGGTTCTTAATCTTCCATAACTATCTCTGTCAAAAGGAACTCCAAATTCTATAAGTTTACCTACATTTTCTTTAGCCTCATATACCATTATCTTTAAATTATCTATATTATTTACACCTGAACCTGCATTTAAAGTATCCTTAATATGTGCATCTAAATCATCTATTTCTAAACTTGCTGCAATACCTCCCTGAGCAAGGGAAGAATTATTATCAAATATCTCTCCTTTTGATAATATCTTAACATTCAACCTGCTATCTAAATTAAGAGCCGTATAAACCCCAGCTAAACCTGAGCCTATTATAATAACATCAGCAGTATTTTTTGACCCCACAAATTTCACCTCTACCTATTTTATCTCCATCATCCTTTGTAAAGATTTCATTGCCTTTACTCTTATATCTTCAGGTACAGTAATTTCAAATTCTTCATATTTAAGTGCATTTAATACATCATTTAAGTTAGTTTTTTTCATATTATTGCATATAAGCCCAGGTGATAGAAGATAAAATTTCTTATCAGGATTATCTTTTCTAAGCTTATGCAAAACTCCCATTTCTGTTCCTATAATAAATTTCTTGTTGCTGGACTTTGTAGCAAAATCAATAATCTGTGAAGTACTTCCAACAAAGTCTGCCATTTTAACAACATCTTCATTACATTCTGGGTGAACTAAAACTAAAGCATCTGGATGCACATCTTTAACTTTTATTACTTCAGCTTCTTTAACTCTATGATGAGTTATACAAAATCCAGGCCATAAATCAATTTGTTTATTTTTAACTTTGCTCTTTATATAATTACCTAAATTTCTATCAGGTACAAATAATATTTTTTCTGCATTAATACTATTAACAACTTTTAGAGCATTTGATGAGGTACAGCATATGTCACTTTCAGCTTTAACAGCTGCAGAAGAATTCACATAACAAACAACATAAGTATCTGGATTTTTTTCTTTATATTCTCTTAGCTTCTCTGCTGTCACCATATCTGCCATAGGACATCCAGCATCTTTTGCTGGTAATAGTACCTTCTTATCTGGAGAAAGTATTTTTGCACTTTCAGCCATAAAATGTACTCCACAGAAAACGATTATTTTATTATCAACATTACTTGCAGCTTTACTTAAAGCTAAAGAGTCTCCAATAATATCTGCAATTTCCTGTACTTCTGGTATTTGATAATTGTGAGCTAATATAATAGCATCCTTCTCTTTCTTAAGTTTTATAATCTCATCAACAATCCTTTGTTTATCCATATATATTACCCCTTCTATTGTATTTACATCTGTCTTTGCATCTATACCAAAAGTATAGCACTAATATTTGTTACAATCAACTTTAGGTAGTTCTATCCTAAAAACAGCTCCTTTTGGCATTCCATTACATGCATAAATACTTCCATTATGTCCTTCTATTATTGCTTTTGTAATAGCTAAACCAATACCTGTACTTCCTTTTTTCCCTTTATAGAATCTTTCAAATATTCTATTCTCCTCTCCATCTTTAAAACCTTCTCCATCATCCTTAATAACTATTTCTATTTTTTCACCTTTACAACTTGCATTAATACTTATTTTACTTTCAGCATATCTTACGCAATTTCCTAAAATGTTAACTAATGCCCTTAGTATTTTTTCTGAATCTATTTTAACAATACAATCCTTTTCTATTTGCACATCTATATTTATATTTTTCTCATCTGCCAAAGATTTAATAGTTTTTATTGATTTAAATATAACTTTTGATAAATCAGCTTCTTCAAAATTAAAATTTTCTTCTACATTTTCAATCTTAGCTAAATATATTATTTCATCAACTGTTTTTTTAAGTCGCTGACTCTCTTCTATAATTATATCAAGACTTTCTTCCAACTCTTTACCTTCTACAACTCCATCTTTTATAGCCTCTGCATATCCTTGAATCGACATTAATGGAGTTTTAAGTTCGTGTGAAGTATTTTGTAAAAATCTTTTCTGCTGCTTACTATATCTTTTTATTCTTTCTGCCATTTCTTTGAAACTTTTATCTAATTCCTCTATCTCATCACCTGTATTAATATCTGGATATTCATGAAAACTATCAATCGAAAAATTTATCATTTTATCCTTTAACATTTTAATAGGCTGTGAAATATTATTTTGAAAAATCATACCAATAAATAGTGCTATTATCGAAGCTATAATAAAACTTAAACTTTGAGTTTGTCTCATTAATCTATTTAATGCATGTATATTCTTTATTCTAGTAAATAAAAAAACATAACCATTAATACGTTGATTTTTCCCTTTTATTACAACTCTCTCAACTATATAACCATTTAAAGTTGATTGTTTAAACTTTAGTAATTTATATAATATACTTTGATTTAAGTTTTTAAAATCCTTATAAACTATTTTACCCTCTTTATTAAGTACTAGTACTTCAGAATCTATAAATTTACCAGCTATCTTTAACTGTCTACTCTTTAAAATAATATCTCTTAAATTACTTTCTTGAAGATCCATATTCCTTAATAATTCTGCAATTTTTTGTCCTTCATCTCTTAACTGTACTCGAGTTTCTCTTATTAAATATTTTTTAGATAAATAATTAAAAGTTGTACTAGTAACTAAAAAAACTACAAGTAATATTAAAAAATATGATAATATAATTTTATTTCCTATCTTTCTCATATTAATCATCCATCCTATACCCATAACCCCAGACGGTTGTTATTTCTAATTTTGAATTTATCTCTTTGAGCTTTTTTCTAATCCTTTTAACTAAATCATCTATCATTCTCGTATCTCCTATATAATCGTACCCCCATATTTTATCAATAAGCTCATCTCTAGTAAAAGGTCTATTTTTATTCTTTGCAAGATATTCAAATAAATCATATTCTTTTGTAGTAAGTTTAAGTTCTTTACCATTTACTTCAACAAATCTTCTCGCTGTATGTATTTTAATATCTTTAATTTCAATTATAGTATCATTAACGTTTATAGTCTTTTCTATTCTTCTTAAAATATTTTTAATCCTTACAACTAACTCTCTAGGGCTGAATGGTTTAGATAAATAATCATCTCCGCCAAGTTCTAAACCTATTATTCTGTCAACCTCTTCATCCTTTGCCGAAACAAATATTATAGGAACATCGCTATTTTTTCTAATCGCTTTACATAATTCTAATCCATCAATACCTGGCATCATAATATCTAGTACTATTAAATCAGGCTTTAGCCTACTAATCTCTCTTAAAAGATTTGTTCCTTCTTCAAATAAAGTAACTTTATAGCCTTCTTTTAGAAGATATTTCTTTATAAGATCTCTAATATTTCTTTCATCATCAACAACAAAAATATGCTTCATAATCCACCTCCTCAAATAGATTATAACATATAACAAAAGAGATAGGATAAACCTATCTCTCAGACTGTAGACAAAATAAAACTATAATGATTGAAAAAATATAAGCGAATAATTACAAAGCTTTAGTAAAGAAAACTTGATGAAGAATTTCAGAAAAATTCGTAGGCTTAGCAGGACGCTAAACCAGCATCCTACAAGACAGGACGTCTTGATTAGGTGCGTTAGGATTTTTCGATATTATAAGTCTATGTTTTCTCTAAAGATTTGTCTATAAGCGCTATTTTTTCAATTCATTAAAAATATAAATTTGTCAACAAGTTAAGAGATAGGATAAACCTATCTCTTTATGAAAGAATATCGATTACTTCGTCTAATAATACAATCTTCTCAGAAATCTTCTCATTTATAATTGTTTTTAGTTCTATAACTTTATTAATATGTTCTCTTGCTGAATCGAAGTCGTTATTTTTTACATCTTCTCTAAATGCTTTTCTTTCAACTCTTATTTGTTCCCATAGACCTTTAATTTCTCTATTTATTTCTCTAATCTGCTTTCTTACTTCTCTAGCCTCTTTTAAAGCTTCAATATTTCCATTTTCTCTAGCTTCAATATACAAGTCTAATATAGTATCATGTTTTTCTATTATTTGCATTCTTAAACTAAGTCTTTCTATTCTAAGTTCATTTATTTTGTGTAATTCATCTCTAAATTCTTTCATTGCTTCAAATCTTAGATTTTCTCTTTCTCTAATTTGAAATGGCCTTTCACTTAATTTGAATGGTTTTTCTGAAAAATCTTTTGCAAAATCATTTGGCCCTTCTGCAAAAACACCTCCTGCAATTGTAAGAAGCATAACACCTACTAATAAGAAAGTTAAAAGTTTTTTCATATTAATCTCTCCTCCCTTAATTTTGTTTTTTCTCTTTACACTTTTATTATAAGAGGAGATTTTGGAATAAAAATATTATAATTGTGGAAAAAGTGTGTAAAATTATATCCATATTATCCCAAAACTCTCATCATTAAAACAGCAAAATCATCTTGCTTAGCACTCTGTCTAAAATCATCTATCTCATCCTCTATATATCCCATGAACTGGTCACCTTCATATTTCATCATATTTAATAACCTATCTATTCCAAATTGCTCTCCTTTTTCATTTATAGCTTCAACAATTCCATCTGTATAGAATATCAATCTATCACCTTTACTAAGCTTTATTTTGTGTTCATCATAATCTACTTTATCAAATAGATATGTTATCGGATATCCTTTTGCCTCTAATAATTTAACTTTATTATCTCTTATTAAAATTGGACTACAATTATGACCACCATTTACAAAAGTAAAAATATTTTCTTTTGTATTTACAATCCCATAAAATATAGTAAAGTATTTATCATCATCTAATCCAAGTTCAACAAAACCCTTATGAAGCTTTATTAAAGCTTCTCTTGGACTTAACTTATAATCTTTTATATCCCTCATGCTTTGTTTAACTAACATAGTTATCATAGAAGCAGATACTCCATGTCCAACTACATCACTTATATATACGCCTACATTTTCATCATCAATGTTGAATATATCAAACATATCACCACTTAACATTTCAGAAGGATTATAAATATAATCTATCGACAAATTACCGTATCTTCCTTTTTTAGGTAATATTCTCTCTTGTAATTTACGTGCAAATGATATTTCACTACGCATTTTTTCATTTTTTTTAATCAACTCATACTCAAGCTTTCTTTCTTTCGTAACATCTCTAAAAACCTCAACTGCTGCATAAATATTACCTTGATTATCTCGAACAGGTGAGCTTTTTACAGCAAAAATCCTATCATCTATAATTTCTTCCTTCTCTAATATTTCACCAGTTTTTATTGTTGATTGTGTAATGCAAGTTTTACAGTGACAAGGTTTTTTTAACGCTGAATAGCACTTACTGCCTACTATATCTTCTCCTAATTCTTCTCTCATAGTCTTATTAGCATATATTATTGTTCCATCTCTATCAATTACTCTAACCCAATCAATCATACCATCTAATATATCATAAGATAACCTTTGATAGATTTCTATTTTTTCATCTTGCTTCAAACCTTCTTTCAACATAAGCCCCACTCCTTATGTAATGATTTTACATCTTTAATTAGCTAAAAAAATACTACGTTTATTTCATTATACCATAAGAACATAAGTTTCTTTTTCTTAGGGTTACAATTTAGTATAAATTATTATAAAATATTTTTGATAGGATAATCTATAGGAGTTGAATTATATGATTACAATAGAATCAATAGAAAAAAAATTAAAAGAAAAAGGCTTAAAGCTAACTAATCAGAGAAAAGCAATTATAGAAGTTCTATTCGAAAATAAAGACAATTTTTTAACAGCAGAAGAGATTTTCTTAAAATCTAAAGAAAAATGTCCTCAAACTAATTTTTCTACAATTTATCGCAACTTAGAAATCCTTACTAACCTCAATATAATCCATAGAACTAATATAAAAAATAATACATCTATATTCGAGCTAGTACAAAATGATTCACACCATCACCACATCATTTGCAAAAAATGCGGTAAAACGGAATTTATAAATTTTTGTCCCTTAGATAAAGTTCTACCAGAAGTATATAAAAAAAATTTTATTCTGACAGATCATAAATTCGAACTATATGGATACTGTGATAAATGTAAAAAAAATAAGGGTAGTTAGTGAACTACCCTAGCTTTAACTATTATTTAAAGCCTTTTTTAGTTTTATTTTGAGAACTAGATTTTTTAACATAATAGTTAAAATTAACATTAATACAGAAAACAACACAATAGTTCCTCCTGGAGCTATTTCAAGATAATATGAAATAAAAATCCCAAATACAACTGATATTTCTGCAAATATTATAGAAAGAAAAGTAGCCTGTTTAAAACTTCTAGCTATTTGAAGACTTGTTGCTACTGGCATAACCATCATCGAAGATACTAACAATATTCCAACTATTCTCATTGAAACTGTTATTGTCATAGCAACCAAAACAATAAAAAGCAAATTAATTATTTTCACTGGAACCCCAGCAATTTTTGCTGCTTCTTCATCAAAAGTTATGAAGAAAAGTTCTTTATAAAATAGTTTTACAAAAGCTACTATAATTAATCCTAATCCTATTATCATATATACATCTGTTTTACTAACAGTTATAATACTGCCAAATAAATAACTCATTAAATCTACATTGAGCGACTTTGCAAAACTAATTAAAACAACTGCAATACTTATTCCTAAAGACAATATAATTGCTATTGCCAATTCCGCAAAATCTTCATAACTTTTTCTTAATTTCTCTATAGCCAAAGCTGCCGATGCAGAAAACAATAAAGCTGTGCCTAAAGGATAAATTCCCGCTAATAATCCTGCTGCCACTCCTGATAGAGCTACATGAGACAAACTATCTCCAATTAAAGACATCCTTCTTAACACAACAAAGATTCCAATAAGAGGACATATTATGCCTATTATAATCCCCGCAGCTAAAGCTCTTTGCATGAAACTGTATCTAAGCAAATCTATCATAGCTTATACTCCTTCTTTAATTTTGTTCCTCTATTACTTTCTATAATTTCCTAATTCATGAAATGATGTTTTAGAGTTTTTATCATGTATTATTAATTTTCTATTTTCTATACATATAGCTTTTTTTACTCTATCACTAATAACACCAACATCATGAGTAACCATAACTATTGTAATTTTCATCTCGCTATTTAAATTATCTAGCAGTTTATAAAATTCTTCCTGTGATTTTATATCTATGCCGACAGTAGGCTCATCTAAGAAAATTACTTCTGGAGAATTAACTAGAGCTCTAGCTATAAAAACCCTTTGCTGCTGGCCTCCCGATAAATCTCCGATCAATTTGTTTTTATACTTTTCCATATTAACAATTTTAAGAGCATTATGAACTAATTCTAAATGATTTCGCTTAATTGACTTAAAAAGCCCAATTTTAGGATACAGGTTAGATGCAACAACTTCCTCTACAGTAGCAGGAAACTTTTTATTAAACGAATTTGATTTCTGAGCGACATAGCCAACCTTATCCCAATTGTTGAACTTTTTTATATCTTGACCAAATAATCTGATTTCACCCTTTACAGGCTTTAAAATATTTAGCATAAGCTTTATTAGCGTACTTTTACCAGAACCATTTGGTCCTACTATACCTATATAATCCCCTTCATAAATATCTAAATTTATATCCTCTAATATCATTTTATCTCTATAACCAAAAAATAAGCTTTTAATACTAATTATAGCCTTCATATTATTCACCCAAAGTTTTTATTAGTGTTTCAAGATTTTCTTCCATTGTTTTCAAATAATCCTTACCTAAGTCCATTTCTTCTTTCGTTAACCCTCCGATTGGATTTAACACAGCAGTTTTTGCACCAACTTCTCGAGCTAAAACTTCAGCTAATTTAGGACTTGTTAATGTTTCAAAATATATATATTTTATTTTTTTATCTTTCATAATATCAGCAATCTCAGACAGTTTAGCAGCGCTAGGCTCTTCCTCCGGATTAAGTCCTCTAATTGGAATTTGTATAAGACCATATCTATCCGCCATATAACCAAAAGCTGCATGTGATACTACTATTTCCCTATTTTTAACTTTGCTTAATTCTATTTTATATTTTTCATCTAATGCTTTTAACTTTTCAGCAAACTCTTTAAAATTCTTTTCATAGAAATCTTTATTTTTATAATCTGCTTTTATAAATGCATTCTTTATATTTTCCGCCTGTTTCATAGCTCTAATAGGATCTAACCATACATGCGGATCATATTCTCCATGATGATGTTTTTTTTCTTCTTCATGTTCGTGAATGTCATGGTCTTGAATTTTTAAAAGTTTTACATTTTCAGAAGCTTTTACAACAATAAGATTTTTATTGTCTATAGTATTTAAAAGTTTCTCAGCCCATGGCTCCATCATAACTCCATTGTATATAAACACATCTGCATTTTCCATTTTAGCCATAAGCTTTGCAGTTGGCTCCCAATCATGCGGCTGAGCCCCTGGAGGAATCATCAAATGTAATTCTATCTTATCTTTTCCTATATTTTTTGCAAAATCATACATAGGATAAATACTTGCATATACTTTTAGTTTATCTTCTGCATTCTGTCCTTCAGTTTTTATATCTTTACTTACGCAACCAACAGCAAAAATAATCATAGATATTAGTATTAAACTTATAATTTTCTTAGTCAAAATGACCCCTCCTTTTAAAATTTAAAAATGTTACAACAGCAAAATATTTCGAACAAAATCTTTAATTTAAATAAATTAAAGTAGATTTTGTTGAAATCCATAAACGGAAATTATATTGAATTTATCTACAATCCAATGTAGTTTATAATTTCCTATGAATTATAACAAAAATATATCACTAAAATAACCTAAATGCAAGTAATTCCTATTTGCATTTAGAAAATATGTTTTAAACATATAATACTCGAATTTAATTTTCGGATATACTATATATTGAAAAAAATTCTATCTTCGAGTGATGAATATGAGAAAAAAGCTATTTTTCTTTACATTGATATTATGTATTTTATTTTTTCTAAAAATAAATATCTATAATACTTTAAAAAGTTATATTATTATGTATCCATACAGCTATTATAATAGATTAAATAGTATAACCTATAAAAGGAATATTAAATTCTATATTCCCGGTGGCCTTATCACAAAAGAAAAAGACTGGTATCCCTTTGTGCTAACTTTTAATGATAATGAAGGTTTTTCAAAATATACTGGGAAGAAGTTGTCTTTAACTATTTTTTACAACTTTGGATATTTTAAACTCAAAGAAGGATTATCCAGCTATTATGACCCAGAGTCTCCTTATTACAGTAGTTTTTATGGAGGATATGTTATATATAACAATGAAAATTCAAATACCCCTTATGGTTTTGACATTAACGGAAAAATTAAAATAGAAGAATTAGAATCTGTCCCTAGATATGACCAAACTAGATTAGTTTTACCCTCTTTAGGATGTCCTAAATATAAAATCTATTTTAAAAGTAAAATTGATAAAATAAAATACAATATAGACTATTTAGGTATAAAAGATTGGGTTAAAATCGACTCAACAGTAATCACTAATGGCCCAAATCATAAATATAGAAAAAAACATTTAGGATATATACAATACGGCAAACCACCTAATAATTATTCTGGAGAAGATTTTCCATTAGTAAATTTAAAAGGAAGAATTTATGCAAAATATTTTAGTAATTATAAAATGACTATAATATTATATATAGTTGCGCCTAATATAGGTACTATCGAAACTTGTGATAAAAATATATTATCTAAATCTAAAATAAAAAGAGTAACAATAAAAGAACAAATCAAATCAACTATCACAAGTATTTTTAATAGTTTATTGTCTCACATTTTATAATTTAAAACCAATTTAACTTTTGAAATAAAATTTCTAAATTTAGATATCTTTTTCATAACCTTTTGTAATAATACAACCACTTTTTCCTTATTGCCTTTTTCTATTTCATTAGATAACACTTTAATAAATGGTCTTAAAGATGAAAACTGAGTTAGATATATCAAAGAAATCCATACATTATTTTCTGTTATTCTATTTGAAGCAGGTCCCCAGTACATATCATATTGTTCTTGAATAGAACTATACATTATCTTTTCAAGCTCGTCTTCTGTAAGTAATCCTCTTTTTATAGCCATTTGTACTATATCTGTTCCTGGTAAAAAGTTTAACCCATGAAGTTGCAATTCAAATGGTGGTTCAAGTTTTAAACATAGTTTATAAGTTTCTTTTAAATCTTCTACTGTTTCAAATGGATGTTTAAGCATAAAATCATATATTACTCTAGGTACTTTACATTCTGATAATATTTTACTTGATCTGATAATCTGTTCTTGTGTTTCTGTTCTACGAAAAATCTCTTTTCTAACTCTCAAAGAACCACTTTGTATACCTACAACAATTTGATATAACCCTGCTTCAACTAAATTTTCTATAACGCTTTTTCTAATTTTTAATGGATGTCCCCATATTTTAAACGGCAAACCAATTTCCTTTTTATATCTTTCTTTAAACTCTTCTATCCATTCTTCATCATCAGGAAATATCTCATCCCAAAAATGTACAAATTTTAGATTTTTTATTTTTTCCTTTGCTTCGTTTAGCTCTTTCATAACACTATCTACACTTCTAAATCTAATAAATCGACCTTTATTTAAATAAAGTCTTTTTATGTTAATAGAACTACAATAAGAACAAGCAAATGGACATCCTCTAGATGCCGTTAGCTCATATCCCATTGACCTTAACTGAGGATCTCCTTCTTTAAGTTCATTATTAAATATATAATATTTATGGTATCCCCCTATCTCAGGATACCCTAGACTGTCTAAATCTTGTATAAGAGGTCTTACTTCATTAATTATTATCTCTCCACTTTCATTTATAAAAGCAAGATTCCTTATATCTGATAGATCATTATTTTCTTCAAGTTTATTTAGTAATTCTACTAATGCCTCTTCTCCTTCGCCTCTTATTACAAAGTCACAATGTTTAAGAGCCCTTTCAGGAAATAAAGTTGGATAAACGCCTCCCCAAATAATAGGTATATTAAATTTTTCTTTTATTCTGTTATTAACAAGGTATACCGACTCTAGATAAAGAGAAGACATAACACTAAGTCCTATATAAGAAGGTTCTATCTTTTTTATAAGCTCTTCTAATAAATCTAGCTCTTTACTACTTGCTTTACTTGGCTTTATACTGTTAAATTCTTTAAAAAAAAGTATATGTGGTATATATCCATGTTTTTTTAGATAATTAGCAAGATATCTTACTCCTAAGGCCTTCTCATTATAAAAGCCGATAAGTAAAACAGTCTTTCCCATATTTATCCTCCTAAAGACTCTTTAAATAATCTTTAATTTGTCTTATTTTCTTAATATAACAATAAAACAGTATTTATATACAAAATTAGTTAACTAAAAACACAGGATAAATACAGGAAACAAAAAAAGGATGGTTACCCCATCCTTTATTGATGTCCTTTTTCAGGTACTATACAAATAAAAGCAAATTCTTCTTCACCAATATTTTTAAATTGATGAATTTTACCAGCTGGTACATATGCAAATGAACCTGGCTCTAGTTCGTAATCTTTACCATCTAGGTGCAACATTCCTTTACCCCTTATTATGTAATTAATATGTGGCCAATCATGTGTATGTCTTGGAGTATATCCTCCTTTTCCAAGCTCAAACACACGCATTACATGTCCTTCCCAACCCTCTTTTGGTGAAATCAGTACTTTCATTGTTGCATCTTTTACCTGAGGATTTTCTATTTTTATACCCTCAACATTCTTTACATGGGAAACTATCATATTAACCCCTCCTATATAGCAGTCTAATTATATTATATTACATTTTTGAGAAAACCACCAATAATTACAAACTAATAAAATTATTTTGATACTCGAAATAATTAGTGATATAATATATTTTAGTAATTTAATTGGAGGAATACTATGGACTATAACAAAAAACGAGAACTTATTCTGAATGGTAGTATGCCCAAAGTAATATTAACTTTATCTTTACCAATCATGTTTAACAATTTTGTGCAAACTATATACAATCTAACTGACACATTTTGGGTGAGTAAGCTAGGTTCTATAGAAGTTGCAGCAATGACTCTTGTTTGGCCAATAATCTTTCTTTTGATGTCTCTAGGTATAGGTGTATCTATCGCAGGTACAGCCCTTATTTCTCAATACGTAGGTTCTGATAATCTTGATGATGCTACTGATGTAGCAGGTCAAATAATATCATTCTCATTTGTCTTTTCTTTAGTTTTAGGCATCATAGGTTCACTTTTATCTCCTAGTATTGTAAAAGCTATGGGAGGAAAAGGACAGTTACTCATAAACGCAACAAATTTTCTTAGAGTAATTTTTCTTGGTATGCCAACTATGTTTATATTCTTCGCTTTTAATTCCATCAAACAAGGGCAAGGTGATACCATTACACCTATGAAATATTCTACTGCATCTGTAGTTTTAAATATGATTTTAGACCCAATTTTTATTTTTGTATTCAATATGGGTATTAAAGGTGCCGCAATAGCAACAGTTATATCAAGAGGTATTTTTGCATTCTATGCTGTATATGCATTATTTACAAAAACCGATGGTATTCATCTAAATATAAAACATTTACACATTAATAAAACAGTACTTACAAAACTGATTAAAATCGGTCTGCCATCTTCGATAGGCCAATCAACTACAGCCTTTGGTTTTGCTATTTTAAATGTCTTTATTATATCTTTTGGAAACTCAACTATGGCTGCTTTTGGTATAGGCAATAGAATCAATTCCCTTATCCTAATGCCTGCTATGGGTATAGGAAGTGCTTTAGCTACTATTATCGGCCAAAATCTAGGAGCAAATAATATTAATAGAGCTAAAAAAGCTGTAAAAACTAGTACAATATTGACAACAATATTTTTAGTTTTTGGTGGCTCAATATTATTCACATTCGCTGAAAAAATAATTAATTTGTTTACTAATGACCCTGAAGTTTTAAGCCAAGGTACCTATTACTTAAAATTAATTTCTGCCTCCCTTCCTTTTATGGGGTTCTTCCAAATTTTTATAGGTACTTTCCAAGGCTCAGGACATACTATCTCCGCTATGATATTAATGATGGGCAGACTTTGGGGACTTAGGATTCCTCTTATAGTTTTATTTAAAAAGTTTACAGATTTAGGTACTAACTCAGTATGGTTTGCTATGGTTTTAAGTAATGCAATTATTTGTTTAGTAGGTCTCGGAATTTATATGACTGGAAAATGGCAAAAAAAAGTCATCAAAGAAAGGCCCTTTTAAGGACCTTTCTTTCTTTATTTATTTATTTTTTTCTTCCATCTATACTTATCTCTATCTTTTTCACTTCTATACTTTTTCCTGATCTTCTTACCGCTTCATCAACAGCCATAACCATTCCTCTACAACATGGTACTTCCATATATGCAACTGTTATACCTTTTATATCATTATATCTTATTATATTAGTCAACTTTTCTATATAATACCCAATATCATCAAGTTTCGGACATCCAATAGCCACAGATTTACCTTTAAGTAAATCTAAATGATAATTTGGATATGCAAATGGTACACAGTCAGCTGTAACTAAAAGTTCCTTACCATCCCAATATGAAGCTCTTTCAGGAACAAGCATTAACTGTACAGGCCACTGATTTAATTGAGGTCTTATCCTAATCTCAATATCTTGAGAAGTTACAGCCACCTTATCATCAACTTCTTCTTTTCTATTAATTGTCATCGCTCTACTTCCTGGACATCCACCACCATGATGATGAATATGAGGTCTTTCTGCTTTTTTAATATTTGAAAGATGTTTTTCTACTGCTTTCTCGTCAAAATCATCTGCTTCTCTTTCAATTATTTTTATAGCTCCCTGTGGGCAGTGTCCTATACAATTCCCTAAGCCATCACATAAATTATCAGCTACTAACTTAGCTTTTCCATTAATAATTTTAATTGCTCCTTCTGCACATCCTGGTACACACAATCCACAACCATTGCATTTTTCTTCATCTATTTGAACAATTTTTCTAACTGCCATATTTAAAACCCCTTTCTCTTATTTTCTATCTTAATTATAGAAAACTAGAAACTATTTGTATGTGATATAAATCAAAAGAAAAAAACTCCACTAAAAAAGTGGAGTTTATGATAAATATTCTAGTTCTTCTAAATTCTTAATTATAATTTTCTTACTACCTACAATTTCTATAATCCCTTCTTCTTGAAGGTTACTTAATTTCCTGCTTATCGTTTCTCTAGTAACTCCTATGTAATTAGCCAAGTCTTCTCTGTTAAGAGGAATATCTAATTCTATACCTTTATCTGTAGGTTTTCCAAAATCCTTTATTAGGCTAAGTAATAATCCAGCAAGTCTAGATTCAGCATCTTTTGTTCCTAACCTTTGAACTGAATTTTCCAATGAGACAATCCTATCATATAAAACTTCCATAATTTTCAATGCTATTTCTGGGTTCTTTTTTAGTATTCTATCAAAGTCCTCTTTAGTTAAAATACATAATTTTGTATCTTCTAAAGTTTCCGCATTAAATTTAAATCTTTCCTTTTTAAGCAAACTTAAATCACCTACAAAATCACCTTCAGACATTATATACAATATCTGTTCTTTCCCTTCTTTTGTGTATCTAAATATTTTAATTTTACCTTTTGTAATTAAATAAAGCTTATCAGATACATCCCCTTCTAAGAAAATCATTGTACCTTTTTTATATTCTTTTCTTATAATAACATCTGTTATTTCCTTTAATTGATTTTGTTGTAATACAGAAAAAATAGATACTTTAGTAGTGCAATACCTCCCTTTACATCTCCTACATACATCCTTAGTTATATCCATATGATCACCTCAATCAAAACTGTCAATCTCAATCGGTTAACTTATATTTATTATATAAATTCTATTTGTTTTTCGGCGGCTTAGGTCCGTAAAACTGATAATAATCAACTTTAATTCTTCCGTTATATAATTTTCTTTTTTTATCAGCTTTTCTGCCAAACAATTTTTCAAATTTTTCATTAGAAGTCAGCACATATATAGACCATGTATCAAGTTTTGAAAAAGTTTTACCCAATTTTTTATATAATTTATTAACTTCATTTTCTTCTCCAAGTCTTTCACCATATGGAGGATTACAAATAATAACTCCATATCTGTCCTTAATATTAATTTCCGTAGCATTCATAACACTAAACTTTATACAATCATCAACGCCAGCTTCAAAAGCATTTTCCTTAGCTATCTCAATAGCTTCTTTATTAATGTCAGAAGCTAAAATATTTAATTTTACATCTTGTTTAATTAATTTTAATGCCTCTACTCTAGCTTCTTTCCATAATTGTTTACCTACTCTAGGCCACTGTTCAGAAGCAAAGCTCCTTTGTAATCCTGGTGCTATATTTTTACCAATCATAGCCGCTTCAATCGGTATGGTGCCTGACCCACAGAATGGATCTAGTAAAATTCTATCCTGACTCCAATAACTTAACTGTATTAAAGCTGCAGCTAAAGTTTCTTTAAGAGGTGCTTCAACTTGATTTACTCTATAACCTCTCTTATGTAGCCCCTCTCCACTTGTATCTATTGTCAGTGTAGCTATATCCTTTAAAAGTGAAACTTGAATTGTAAATTTCGGTCCAGTTTCCTTAAACCATTCAGTTTTATATTTAGTTTTTAATTTTTCTACTACTGCCTTTTTTACTATAGCCTGACAATCAGATACACTAAACAATTTAGACTTTACTGATTTACCTGTTACAATAAATTCGCCATCTTCTGTTATCCATTCTTCCCAAGGCAATGCTTTAGTCTTTTCAAACAATTCTTCAAAAGTTAAAGCTTTAAACTCTCCCATTTTTAATAAGACTCTATCAGCTGACCTAAGCCAAAGATTAGCTCTAGGTATAGCAGATTCATCTGCTGTAAACATAACTTTACCATTCTCAACCTTTATATCTGTATAACCTAAATTTTGAACTTCCTTTTTAACAACTGATTCAAGCCCAAATGTTGTTGTAGCTATTAATTCTACTCTCGACATAACATCTCTCCTATTACACTTATTCTATATTTTATCTGATAATAATATTTTATCAGATATTTTAATTTTAAATGTGTTATTTTTTTATGTTTGGGTATAAAAATGTTAGATTTACTAATTAAGGAGGGGGTAAACATGAAATCATTAGGACAATTTTTGCAAAGCGGTGATTGGAAAAATGAAAAACATGTTCCTGTAATTCAGATTCCTGAAAAAGTTAAACCAAATGAAGAATTTGAACTTAAAATCTCAATTGGAAAAGAAATAAAACATCCAAATACATTAGAACATCATATTTCATGGATTAAAGTTTTCTATTTACCTGAAGATAGTAAATTCCCTATTGAATTGGGAAATTTCAATTTTACTGCTCACGGTGAAAATGATGTACTAAACGAACCTACTGTAACAACTCATATCAAATTAAATAAATCTGGTACTATTTATGCATTAAGTTACTGCAATTTACACGGTTTATGGGAAAATAGTACAGAAATAAAAATAGAAGAATAGCAGTTGAGGGACATAAAGTCTCTCAATATTATGCAGTTTTTGAATAATTTTCTGTAAATAACCTAATTATTTTTCTATTAATTCTCTCATGAGCTTTTTTATTCTTTAAATCTATTAGCTCTGATATAGGATCTCGTTTAAAATCTCCACACAAATCTACTCCTACTACTTTTCCTTTTGAACTAATCTGCAATAGCCACCTTAATAAAGTATCCTCTTTCATTTTGCCTTGATCCCAGTCAGTTTTTAAAACAGATGGATCTAATACATCCTTATCAATGCTAATATATAAATCATATTTTAATAGATTTTTATATTTATTAATATTAATCAAGTCATTGGAATTTTTAATATAAACTATCCCTGGATGCCAAAAATTTGTAGGCTTTGACATAGAAGATGCTCCTATAACTAAAACTCCTTTTATTAAGTCATTTATTAAAGCTTCGCGCACCCATGAACCACAAGAAAGCATTCCATTTGGAGCATAATTCATATCGAAATGGTTATCAAATAAAATAAGGTATGGCTTCTTAGAAAGGTTTTTAATCAAAAAGTAACTTAAGTAATGATAGTCTCCTGATCCTAGAAAAACAATCCACGGTTTGGGAAGTAATTTAATTATTCTTTCAATATTCTCTTTATCATCAAGAGGATAATATTTACGTGGTAAGTTATTTTCCTTTATTGCTTGTACAAAATCTATATATTGGAATTTATGTTCCAAACAAACCACCTCCATAAAACCTTTATTTAGGTTTATACAGACATGGTTTCTTTTGAAACTTTATAATTTTATTGTATGATATTAAATTCTTTAGTGCAATATATATATATATATTTATTAATTGATAAATAGAAGTATGCACTTGACAAATTTAATATACATATATTAGTATATTAAAAAACGATTACATATGAAGTGCTTACATTTCGATTTTCGTTTGTTCTTATTCTAAAACAAAATAAATAGATTATAACTATGAAGGAGATAGTAGCTCTTTATGGTTACAATACAGAGAGCAGACTGGTTGGTGAAAAGTCTGCAGGACATAAAGAGACGAATTACACTCTGGAGTTTCAATGTGAAAGCATTGCGTAAGCTGCACGTTATAGTAGCTAAGAGGCATCTTTGATGCGAAGTAAGGTGGTACCACGGGTCTTCCTCCGTCCTTATACGGATAGAAGACCTTTTGTTGTTTTATTAGTTGACAGGATACAGAGAACAGGTGACAGAAATTTAAAATGTAAAAAAATAAAAAGGAGGGATTTTAGTGGCAAATGTTTATGACATTTTAAAAGAAAGAGGTTTTATTGAACAAGCTACTCATGAAGATGAAATAAGAGAACTTTTAGGAAAAGAATCTGTAACTTTTTATATTGGATTTGACCCAACAGCAGACAGTCTTCATGTAGGTCACTTTATTCAAGTAATGGTTATGATGCACATGCAAAGAGCTGGTCACAGACCAATTGCTTTAATTGGTGGAGGTACTGCTTTAGTAGGCGATCCAACAGGTAAGACTGAAATGAGAAAAATGCTTACTAGAGAACAAATTAATAAAAACGCCGAATCCTTTAAAAAACAATTTTCAAAATTTATCGATTTCGGAGAAGGCAAAGCACTACTTTTAAACAATGCCGATTGGTTAACTAATTTAAATTATATAGATTTCTTAAGAGAAATCGGAAGACATTTTTCTGTAAACAGAATGCTTACAGCTGAATGTTTCAAAACTAGATTAGAAAGAGGTTTGTCCTTTTTAGAATTTAACTATATGTTAATGCAATCATACGACTTTTTAGAGCTTTATAGAAAATATAACTGTAAATTAGAACTTGGTGGTAGTGATCAATGGTCTAATATATTAGGTGGTGTTGACTTAGTAAGAAGAGTCGAAGGTGATTCTGTATACGGTTTGACATTTAAACTTCTAACAACTAGCGAAGGTAAGAAAATGGGTAAAACAGAATCTGGAGCAGTATGGCTAGATCCTAACAAAACTTCACCTTATGACTTCTATCAATACTGGAGAAATGTAGATGATAGAGATGTAGAAAAATGTCTTGCTTTATTAACTTTCTTACCAATGGATGAAGTAAGAAGACTAGGAGCTCTTGAAGGAGCAGAAATAAATAAAGCAAAAGAAGTTCTTGCATATGAAGTTACTAAATTAGTCCATGGTGAAGAAGAAGCTAAAAAAGCTGAAAAAGCAGCAAAGGCTCTTTTCGGAGGAAAAGGTGATTTAGAAAACATGCCTACAACTGAAATCAGTAAAGATAAACTTACTGAAGGTATAGATATCTTAAACTTATTAATTGAAACTGGTCTTACTTCTTCAAGAGGAGAAGGTAGAAGACTAATTAAACAAGGTGGTATATATGTAGAAAACGAAAGAGTTACAAATTCAGACCTTGTAATAAATGAAAGCAATTTTATAGATAATAAGTTAATCATTAGAAAAGGGAAAAAAGTATATCATATGGTTAAGTTAGTATAAAAATCCTCGCTAAATAGCGAGGTTTTTTATACATTCTTATAGGATTTATAGCAATTTATCTATCTCCATTTATCCATTCTTTATTTAAATTTTGATTTTCTATGTTTTTAATAAATCTATAAAATTTTTAGTTATCCTTGCTGTAATACCCCATATTATATAATCCTCATATTTATAAAAATAAACAGGATATTTACCTTTTCTCCAGTTGTAAGCTTTTCCATTTTGTATCAAATGATATGGGAAATCATCGTCTGTTCGTGGTTCTATATGAATATAATATTTAAGGGGTTCATTTTCTATAAAAAAACTTAAAGGAACTGTAAAAATTTCTTCAACTTCATCAGAGTTAAAATCTATACTATTCGTTTTTAAGTCTTTCAATAACCCAACAAACGGATATATAGATATATTAAATGGTGTCATTATATAATCTAACTCACCAATTATAGCAATATTTTCTTTACCTATATTTAACTCTTCAATAGTTTCCCTTACAGCAGCATCTTTATAGGTTTCACCGTTTTCTACCATTCCCCCAGGAAATGAGATTTCACCAGGCTGTGTATCTAAATTTTTTGACCTCACCTCATATAGTATATGTAATTCATCTTTGACCTTTATTAAAGGTAGTAAAACACTAAAATCTTTTTCTATTCCTAAAGGTCTACCTTTTCTATTGCTTATTTTCTTTTGAATGTAATTTATATTCATATCCCATCACCTTTAATCAATAATGTTACATTTAATGCACACTGCAGACAAAATAGAATTAGTAATTGAAAAAGAACAAAATCTTTGATTTAAATAAATTTAGGAAGATTTTGTTGAAATCCATAAACGAGAATTATATTTAAAATTATCGATAATTTTACAAGGAATATAATTTCCTATGGATTATAAAAGCGAATAATTGCAAAGCTTTAGCGAAGAAAACTTGATGAAGAATTTCAGAAAAATCCGTAGGCTTAGCAGGATGCTAAGCCAGCATCCTACAAGACAGGACGTCTTGATTAGGTGCGTTAGGATTTTTCGAAATTATGAATCTTAGTTTTCTCTAAAGATTTGCTTATGAGCGTTATTTTTCAATTCATTGATAAATATAACTTTGTCAACAATCTCCATTATTTCTAAAAAATTAAGGCGAAAAATTTCGCCTTTATCTTATCTCTCCATGTTCTTCTTTGTTAGTAACATCCAATATTTTATTATTCTCATCAACAAAAACTACTTTTGGCTTTAGCTTTTCTGCCTCTTCTTTGTCAACCCAACAATATGCCATAATTATTACTTTATCTCCTGGCTGTACTAATCTAGCTGCTGCTCCATTTAGACATATTACTCCACTATCTCTTTCTCCTTTTATCACATATGTCTCAAGTCTTGCTCCATTACTAATATTAACAACCTGTACACGTTCATTCTCAATAATGCCAGCTGCATCCATCAAAGCCTCATCTATTGTAATACTTCCTACATAGTTTAAATTAGCCTCTGTTACAGTTGCTCTGTGTATCTTGCTTTTAAATAAATTAAGCATCATTATTATTCTACCTCCACTAATATATTGTCTATTAATCTCGTTTTTCCAATTCTTACTGCTAATGCAATCAAAATATTGCCTTTAAGTTTTTCTACCTCACTAAATGTATCATAATCTATTATTTCGACATAATCAATATTTGCTAATGGCATTTCATTTATCATAGATTTTATACCTCCAATTAAAGTTTTTGCATTTCTTTCACCTTTATTAATCATATCCTGTGCCCAAAACAAACTTTTTGATAAAACTAAAGCCTGTCTTCTTTCTTCTTCTGATAAATATGTGTTTCTTGAACTCATTGCTAATCCATCATGTTCCCTAACTATCGGGCATGATATTATCTTTACAGCCATATTCAAATCTCTAACCATTTGCTTTATAACATATACTTGTTGTGCATCTTTTTGTCCAAAATATGCTTTATCAGGAGTTACAATATTAAATAACTTCATAACAACTGTAGTAACTCCTCTAAAATGTCCTGGTCTTGAAGCTCCACATAATTTGTCTGTAACACCTAATACTTCAACAAAGGTATTATAGCCTTCTGGATACATTTCTTTAACTTCTGGTGCAAATATATAATCTACCCCAACACTTTCTGCTAGTTTACTATCTCTTTCAATATCTCTTGGATAAACTTCATAATCTTCTCCCTGCCCAAATTGTATAGGATTAACAAATATACTTACTACTACTACATCATTTTCATCTTTCGCTCTTTTCATTAAAGAAAGATGTCCATCATGTAGATAACCCATAGTAGGAACAAAGCCTATTGATTTTCCTTTAGCTTTTTCATCTGCAATTATATTTTTTATTTCCTGAATGCTTTTTATTATTTTCATTATAGTTCTCCTTTCAATTTAGTCTTTAAGCTTGTCAATAACCTCTTGACTCATTTTAAAAGTATGCTTCTCTTCTGGAAACGTACCTTCACAAACTTCTTTTATATATTCTTTAACACCTTCTCTTATTTCTTTACCCAAATCTCGAAACTTTTTCACAAATTTAGGAGTAAAATCACTGAACATACCTAACATATCTTGCAATACTAAAACTTGACCATCACAATACTTTCCAGCACCTATTCCAATAGTTGGTACAGAGATTTTTTCTGTTATTATCTTAGCAAGCGGCTCTGGTACTGCTTCTAAGACTATAGCAAAAACTCCCGCTTTCTCTAATAAAATTGCATCTTCTATAATCTTCTTAGCATTTTCAATACTTTTTCCTTGAACCTTAAATCCCCCTAATACATTTACTGATTGAGGTGTAAGCCCCAAATGTCCACATACTGGTATTTGTGCATCAACTAACGCTTTAACCTTATCAATTATATTTTCCCCACCTTCTAACTTAACAGCATGAGCTCCACCTTCTTTTATCAGTCTACCAGCATTTCTAATAGTATCCTCTACGCTGACATGATAAGATAAAAAAGGCATATCCGCTATTATCAATGCTCTATTTACTCCTCTAGATACAGCTTTAGTATGATGTATAATATCTTCAATAGTTACTTGTAAAGTATTTTCATATCCCAACATTACCATTCCCAAAGAATCTCCTACAAGTATACTATCTACTCCTGCTTCATCTAAAAGTTTTGCAGTTGAGTAGTCATAAGCAGTAAGCATAGTGATTTTTCTTCCCTCAGCTTTAGCCTTCAAAAAACTAGCAGTTGTAAATTTTTCACTCATATTCTACACCTCTTTTAATATTTTTTTTAATTCCAAAATAGATTTGTTTTTCTTATCTCCTTCAGCCAATTTAACAGTCTCATAACCTAGAATTTTATATAAATTTAGTAATTCTGGCGCAAAACTTTCTAAACTTTCAATATGTTTAACTATTGTACCAACATCTCCTCTTTTTATAGGACCAGTCAAAGCTTTTTTAGGTCCAAGTTTTCTTATGTTTTCAATAGTTCCCTTAATTAATGGATATACAGCTTCTATTGCTAATTCTTCATCTACCCCCATAATCTTATAAAACTTTAAACCATAATCAATCAAGGTAACTAAATAGTTTGATACTACACATGCTGAAGCATGATAAAGCCCTTTCAACTCTTCTGTTATTGTAAAATATCTGTTGCCACATTTTTCTAACATATTCTTTAATATATTTATTTTTTCTTTATCTCCTTCTACAGTAAACACAGTAAGTTTAAGACTTATTAAAGCAGATTTTATATCTGCAAATGATTGTAATGGATGCAAGCTGTATATATAAGCTCCTTTCTGTTTCAAAGAAATAAGCTCTTTTGAAGATAATGCTCCGCTCATGTGAACGAAAATCTGACCTTTTTTAATATTGTAGTATTCGGATATTTCATCAGCTACTTTTTTAATTACATCATCAGGAGTCGTTATAAATATCAATTGCGTTAAATCTAATAATTCTTGCAAATTTCTAAAAGCAATACCTTCAACCTCTTTAGCTCCTTTTTGTGCAGATTCAAACTTTCTACTATAGTACCCTACAACATCAAAATCATTATCTTTTAGATATTTCCCAAAAGTACATCCTACTTTCCCTGCTCCTATGAAACCTATTTTCATTTATCCCCCTCCTTATTAAAAACCATCTATTGTCTTTCGCTATTCGTCAAATTAGAATATAAAATTCTAAAAACAAAAAGTATTATCTTCATAATGCTTTTGACACTATCAAAATAAAAACCCCTCTTGTGGGCAAAAAGACACAAGAAGGGTATAAAACTTCATACTCCTTTTTAATTCTATCCTCCTGTCTCCGTCCACATAGGCTCAGAGCAGATATTTTTTTATAATCCATAGGAAATTATAAACCTTATTGTATTGTGAATAATTTTAAATATAATTTCCGTATATGGATTTCAACAAAATCTTCCTAAATTTATTAAAATCGAAGATTTTGTTCTATTATTGTCAAATAGATTAATTAAACGGTATAGCTCCATTAAGGATACTATCCAAAAATAATTTTATCATACTAAAATATTTAATACAATCCAAACGAATAGCAAAAATCACAATTGAATGTTACATTTGTTTAATAATTTTAACATATCTACCCACCAACTGATAGCTCTCATTCAAAAACATTATCACAAATACAATACGTTAAATATAATATAATATATTTCAATAATTTCATAATTTTATGCTGTACAATTTTGTTTAATGTGTTATACTATTTATAGATTGAATCTCGTTAACTCTATATAAATATAGGAGGACTGTAATTATGTTATACTTATTTGATAATAATGCTTTTAATAATATGATTATTAATCCAACTAAAGAAAAACTAATTAAGCTAAGCAGAGATAAAGGAGTATTTACAGAATTTAATAGCCTTTGTTTCATAACTAATGTAAGAAATAGAAGTGCTAAAAATACTTTTGTTGTAAATAACATACCTTTAGGTGTAGATCAACAAGGGATTTCTAGAAAAGAAGCAGATAGAATAGTTAATGAAGTGAATAATTATTTAATAGATAAAGAATTAATTCGATTAGATAGAAAAATGGGGCTGCATAGTAAATTTTCATTTAACTGTAGACTTTATATAACTAAGGAATATAGCAGAATTGCATATATGTGGAATAATTCTTTATTTGATCCTATTGATATTAATAATCCTGACATGGTAAGCGTTTATGTTCCAGAATGGCCACAAAGAATTATATTAATATATCCAGAAGAAGGAGTAACTTATATATTAGGAACTGATTATTTTGGTGAAGCTAAAAAATCTTTCTTAAGAATGGCTATGTATAAAGTTAAAAAAATGGGTGGTTTAGGACTTCATGCAGGCAGTAAAGTGCTAAGAGTAAAAGATAAAGATGGAATATTAAAAGATGTAGGATTTATTATGTTTGGATTAAGTGGTACTGGAAAAACAACATTAACAATCCATGACCACAATCTAAAAGGAGAAGAAAAAGCTATTATCAGACAAGATGATGTAATATTTATGGATAAAAACGGATACTGTGCTGGAAGTGAAAATGGCTTCTTTATTAAGACTGAAGGATTAAGTGAAAGTCAAAGAGTTTTATATAAAGCTGCAACAAGTCCAAATGCTATTTTTGAAAACGTTAAAGTTTATGAAAATGGTAAAGTTGACTTTTCGAATACAGAATTGACTTCAAATGGAAGAGGCGTAGTACTTAGAGAAGAAATCGATAATACAGATAATAGTATTGATCTTGAAAAAGCTCATAAACTTATATTTATAACTAGAAGAAATGATATCATACCACCAGTTGCTAAATTAACTGCTTCTCAAGCAGCTACATTCTTTATGCTAGGAGAATCTATTGAAACTTCTGCTGGAGATCCTACTAAAGCAGGTCAGTCAAAAAGATGCGTTGGTACAAATCCTTTTATTATAGGACCTGAAGCAGAAGAAGGTCACAGGCTATATCAAATACTAAAACAAAATCCTGATATGGAATGCTACATCTTAAATACAGGAAGAGTTGGTCAAAACAACGATTTTGAAGGCGAAAAAATTACTATAGAAGTTTCAACAACTATTATGCGTGAAATTGCAAAGAATACAATAGAATGGGAAACTGATAAAGACTGGGGTTATCTAGTACCAAAATCGGTAAATGGTTTAGACATGGATAGATATAATCCAAAAAAATATTATACAGAAATAGAATATAAGGCATTAGTAAATAAATTAAAAGAAGAAAGAGTTAAATGGCTATCAAGATTTGAAAATTTAGATGCACAATTAGTAAATAGTATAGCATAAGAAATGCGGCTAAAAATAGCCGCATTAAGTTTGTTGATAAATTAAATTATTTATGAAAATAACACTCATGCGAAAGAATTTAGAAAAAACTAAAAGCTTAAATTTTTAGAAAATCCTAACGCACCTAATCAAGACTTCCTGTCTTGTAGGATGCTGGCTTAGCGTCCTGCTAAGCCTACGGATTTTCTTAAAAATTTTCACCTAGTTTTTTTAACTAAATTCTTTCAAGCATTCACTTTTATTTTCATAGATATTTAAAAAGATAAGTTTGTCTATAACATTAAATGCGGCTAAAAATAGCCGCATTTTTATTTTTGCATATAAAAATCTGGATTAGTTAACTTGAAAGTATTATTAAGTCCATCTGTAATAAAAACACGTTTATCTTTGGTAATAAATATAGCTTCTACTCCATCTAGATTTTCTATTAGCCTTTTTCCTTCAGAAAGTCCTAAAGAAAAAGTAAGAGTTGAAAGTGCATCCGCATCAATTGATTTATCTGCTATTATCGAAACACTTACTAATGAATTTTCTACTGGATATCCTGTATAAGGATCTAATATATGGTGATATCTTCTTCCATTCTGCTCAAAATATCTTTCATATATACCTGACGTAACTACAGTCTTATCTATAACCTTAACTATTCCAATATATTCTCCTCTTTTAGTAAAAGGATTCTGAACTCCTATATTCCAAGGAGATCCATCAGGTTTACTGCCTAAAGCAAAAATATTTCCTCCTAAGTTTATAATAGCATGCTTTACATTTTCATTTCTTAAAATATCAGCTACTTCATCAGCGGCATAGCCTTTCGCGATTCCTCCAAGATCTATTTTCATACCTTTTTCCATAAGCTTTACTTTTTTCTCTTTCTCATCTAATAGTATCTTTTTATAATCAATTAATTTTATTGTGTTGTTTATTTCTTCTGAACTTGGCACTTTAGCCCTGTCTGTGCCTATTCCCCATAATTCAACTAAAGGTCCTATAGTAATATCAAATTTCCCATTAGATAAGTCAGAATAATATATTCCTTTTTTAATTACATCAAATACATCTTCAGAAACTTTGATATAACCATTTCCTGAGTTAATATTAACTTTATAAATATCACTATTTTTAATGTTCTTACTCATTTTACTATCTATATCTTTAATCCTTTCAAATGCCTTATCTAAAATCTTTGAATCGATATTCTGATATATATTCAGTGTCACTATAGTTCCTAAAAGAAATTCCGTTTTTGTTAATGGTTTGTTCCTTACTTCTTTTGAACACCCTACTAAATTTAAAATCATTACAGCAATTAAAAACAAATAAATTACTCTCCTTGTTTTTCCCATTTCAATCCTCCAATTCATACTTCAGTTTTAACTCCAATTATATTATAAGGCTTTAGAGTCAAACTCTAAAGCCTTTATTTCATATTCTTATTCATAGCCTTTTTAGCTAATTTTTTAAACCTTTCGCTAGTATACGTTGCACCAGTAACTACATCTACTTTATCAACATCTTGTTTACTAATAAGCTCCTTCTCCAATTTAATCTTAACGTCTTCTGGAGTTATTCCAGATGCTTCTTTCATTTTTTCAGCATATTCTTTATCTTCATTTTTATTTTGGCCTTCTTTATTAACTTCATTAAATACAACATCAACTATTTTACCATCTTCATAAGTTATTGAAATTTCTGCTTTCCAACCATATTTATCATAATCATCAGACGCTTTATAAGTACCATCTTTATAACTCATATTCTTGTCAGTTACTGAATTGCATCCTGTTATAACTAACATTGTAATTATTGTAAAAATAATAATATAAGATATCCTTTTCATGCTCAAAACTCCTTTTCGATATTTTTATAATCCATAGGAAATTATATTCCTTGCTGAGCTGTGGATAATTTTGAATATAATTTCCGTAATGGATTTCAACAAAATCTTCCTTAATTTATTTAAATCGAAGATTTTGTTATATTATCTACACATAAATAATATTATTATATCATTAGCCTTAAGTAAAGAATATAATATATCTCAATTCAAATTTTATACTCTTGATATCTCAATTTTTACATCATCTATCGGCTTTAAAAGTTCTTTAAGGTTTTCATCTTTAATACTATTATTAAGCCATATTTGTTCACTATCCCTATCTAAAATAACAGGCATTCTATTATGAATACTGCTAATTTTTCTATTAGCATTTGTAGTTAATATAGTAAAGCAATCTACATATTCTCCATTTTTATTTTTAAAAGAACTGTATATTCCTGCCATTGAAAATAAATTTTTATCTTTTAAATATATTTTATATTTTATACTTTTGCCATTTTCCTTCTTCCATTCAAAAAAGCCGCTAGCTGGAATTAGGCATCGCTTATTGTAAAAAGAATATTTAAATAACTTTTTAGTATCTATAGTCTCGCTTCTTGCATTTATAATCAATTTTTTTAAATATGACAAATCAAATCCCCACTTCATTAGCTTTATCATTCGTTTGTTACCATTATTTATGATTATAGGGACTTCATTTGAGGGAAATATCTCAGGCATAGATTTAATTAAAACATCACAATAATTAATATTAAATCTTCTTGATATTTCCTCAATATCGGCAAAAAGATAATATCTCCCACACATATAACCACTCCTACTTATAATCAACAATTAGATTTCTTAATTTTAACTGCTAAAATCCTTCATAACAGCATTCACAACTTTTCTTATAATTTCATAATCGTATCCTTTATAGGCTAAATGTTGAGATAACTTCTGATATATTTTATTTCTCTCCTTATCTTTTATACTTCTTAATTTTTTCTTAGCTAAATAAACTGCATTTTCATAAATTTTTTCATCTTCTATTTCTGAAATAACTTTGTTTATTATATCTTCACTTATTTTTTTCTTTGTTAATTCAAATATGATACGTTTTTTTCCATATTTATTGCTACTTAATTTATTTCTAACATAACTTTTTGCATATTCTTCATCATCAACCATTTTATAATTCTTTAAAATTTCTATTACATTATCTATAATTTCATCTTGATAACCTTCTTTAGATAACTTATCTCTAAGTAACATCTCACTATGCATTGTTCTCGCCAATATACTAAAAGCTTTATTTTTAGCTCTTTTAAGGTTTTCATCAAATATTAGAAGTTCTAACTTTTCTTTATCTACTTGAACTCCTTCTTCAATTCTAAATTTATAAATAACTTCTTTATGAACCCCAGCAAAAAATTCATGATCAATATATATATTAACTTTTTCTTTATTATTTTTTTGTTCAACTATTTTGGTAACAATGCCCATAATTATTCCTTCTTTCTAAATCCCTATAATCTTGAGCAAAACATAAATCGAATAAAAGCATGAACCCTTCAATATCAATTCTTCTTCACTACCACTTTTTATAGTAAAAGGAGATGAAATTTTAATACTACATGGGTAAAATAGCTCTATGCCTCCCTTAGTAAGAAAATCAGCAATTAAATGGCTAATATAGCCTATAATGAAACCTTTATATACTCCAATTAAATTATATCTTATTGCTAAAATTTTAACAACCATTGAAAATAGTAAAAGACCTAACAAACTATGAGTAAATCCTCTATGATGAGATAATCCTGTAAAGGCTAAAGTTATAGATAAAATTTTTAAAAGCCTACTGTTTAAACTTATACCGAAATAAATACATCCAAAACTTAAAGTTATATAAAATATAAATTTAAATATTTTATTTTTCCTAAAAAGAAGTTTCTGATTTAATTTGCTCTTGGGATGATCTATATCTGGTAATAAAGCCCCCAAAACTGTTGAAGAAATAAAAATAATACCCTTTTCCAAAGAATAATCTGAAATGGCAGTAACCCCAGCTGCAATTCCTAGCATAACATGTGTCTTACCCTTCATCTTTTGTATCCTCCGGCTGATTCTTATAAATATTTCTTATAAATATATAGAACACTAGTTCTAGTATACCATAGATTATAACTTATTTAAATAGCTGAAACAAAGCTATTTAAATAAGTTTGTTTCTTAGTGCTTTTTAACAAAAACTGTTTAACCAAAAAAAAAGTATTGACAAACTCTATAAAATGATTTAGAATTTTAGACTATAGTGACAAAAATAAATAATACGCTCTTATCCAGAGAGGTGGAGGGACTGGCCCTATGAAGCCCGGCAACCTGTGTTCCAAAACACAAGGTGCCAATTCCTGCGGTATAAGATATACCGAGAGATGAGAGAGAGAAATAAGTTTTTTATGCCTCTTTCATCTGAAAGAGGCTTTTTTAATACCCTCCCTGCAGAAGGGGTATTATTATAACTATTTTAATTTAGTACATTAAATTGATAAAGGAGTGAAGTAATTGATTGTAATTCAAAATCTCAGCAAAATATATGAAAGTAAAAATGAAAAAATACATGCTTTAAAAGATATCAATTTAGAAATAAAAAAAGGTGAAATTTTTGGAATCATGGGTTTAAGTGGAGCAGGAAAGTCTACTCTTATTCGCTGTATAAATCTTCTTGAGAAACCTACTAGTGGTAGTGTTTTTATTAACAAAAAAGACATAACGGTTTTAAATAAACATGAACTCAGGGAAATAAGAAAACGTATTGGAATGATTTTTCAACATTTTAATCTCCTTAACTCAAGAACTGTTTTTGAAAATGTAGCTTTTCCACTTGAAATTTCAGGTTATAACAAGAAACAAATTAAAGAAAGAGTAGAAAATTTGTTATCTTTAGTTGAACTCTCAGATAAAAGGAATGCCTATCCTTCCCAGTTAAGTGGAGGACAAAAACAAAGAGTTGCTATAGCTCGTGCTCTTGCTAATCAACCAGATATTTTACTGTGTGATGAAGCAACTTCTGCTCTTGACCCTAAGACAACAAAATCTATTTTGAAACTTCTTAAAGAAATTCAAAGTAAATTTGGTCTTACAATAGTTCTTATAACACATCAAATGGAAGTAATTCGTGATATTTGCGATAGAGTTGCAATTATTGAAAATGGAAAAATAATCGAGTTAGATACAGTTGAAACAATATTTACAAATCCTAAAACAAAAACTGCTAAAGCCTTTGTTTCACATATTCAACATAATAAAGAAGAAATTAGTTTTCCTAAGGCGTCTGGTTCTAGGGTTATTAGATTAAAACTTTTAGGTGAAGTTGTAAAAAAGCCTATTATTTCTCAATTGATTAGACATTTTTCAATAGATATTAATATTCTATCAGGTAATATAAATGAATTACAAACAACAAATATAGGGACTCTGCTTATACAAATTTACGGAAAGAATGATGAAATAGAAAATGCAATCAAATGGCTTAAAAAAGAGAAAATAGGATTGGAGGTTGTATGGAATGGATAATTTGATAGAATTACTTTTTCCTTCTTTATGGGAAACAATTTACATGGTAACAGCCTCAACAATATTTGCTCTAATTCTAGGTTTCCCTCTAGGTATTTTACTAGTAGTTACAGAAAAAAACGGTATTTGGGAAAAACCTATACTAAATTCAATACTAGGAACTATTATAAATGTATGTCGTTCTTTTCCATTTATTATTTTGATGATTCTAGTTTTCCCTCTATCGCGTATCCTTGTAGGAACTTCTATAGGAACTACAGCCAGTATAATACCATTAGCAATTGCAGCTGCTCCTTTTGTAGCAAGGATTATTGAGAGTTCCTTTAAGGAAGTAGATAGTGGAGTTATAGAAACAGCTTTAGCAATGGGAGCTACAATCCCACAAATCATTTTTAAAGTACTTATTCCTGAAGCTTTGCCTTCATTAGTACTTGGTATCACTCTAACAATCATAAATTTAATTGGCTATTCAGCTATGGCTGGTGCTATTGGAGGAGGTGGTTTAGGAGATTTAGCAATACGTTATGGGCTTTATCGTTTTGAAACTGGTGTAATGATTGCATCTGTAATAATAATTATTCTACTTGTACAGGGAGTACAAGCTATAGGCAATAAAATTGCATTGAATATTAGTAAAAAAAGATAAGGAGGAATAAATATGAAAAAGTCTTTAATTCTATTACTAATTATTTCTATATTAGGTGGTGTTATTCTTAGTGGTTGCCAATCTTCAAAAGAAGATAATAATGTACTAAAAGTTGGGGCTACTCCAGTACCTCACGCGCAAATACTTGAAGTAGTAAAAAATAAACTTAAAGAGCAAGGGATAGATTTACAAATTATTGAATTTACTGACTATGTAAAACCAAACTTAGCCTTAGCAGAAAAAGAAATTGATGCAAACTTCTTTCAACACATACCATATATGAATAGCTTTGCTAAGAAAAACAATATAGATATTGTATCTATAGGAGCAATACACGTTGAACCACTTGGATTATATTCAGAAAAAGTAAAATCAGTGGAAGAATTAAAAGAAGGTGCAGTTATTGCTATACCAAACGATCCTACAAACTGCGGCAGAGCTCTTATACTTCTTGAAAAAAATGGGCTTATAAAACTTAAAGAAAATGCAGGTCTTGAAGCTACAGAAAAAGATATAATTGAAAACCCAAAAAGATTTGTGTTTAAATCCTTAGAAGCAGCTCAACTTCCAAGAGTACTTAAAGATGTTGACGGTGCTGTGATTAATGGAAATTATGCCTTAGAGGCAGGTCTTATACCTACAAAAGATGCTATTTTGCTTGAAGATGGTGATTCTCCTTACGCAAATATTGTAGCTGTTAGAAAAGGAGAAGAAAACAATCCAAAATTAAAGGCACTAATTAAAGCTCTTCAATCAGAAGAAGTTAAGAAATTTATTGAAAAAGAGTATAATGGAGGAGTTATACCAGCATTTTAATACTCTTTGAAATTGTTAACTAATATTAAGGCTAAACATATTAAACCCTCCTCTTAATTTGTTGTTTTAAGAGGAGGGTTTCCTTATTCAAACATATTAAACCCTTCACCTAATACTTCACGTACTGTAGATACTGTAACAAATGCTTTATTATCAATTTTCTTTATATAGCTTTTTAATCTGATAAATTCTTTTTTATTCATAACAGCCATTATAACAGGTCTAGTTTTATTCGTATATGCACCCTCTGCATAATAAATTGTAGCTCCTCTTTCAAGTTCTTTTGTTATAAACCTCTTTATCTTATTAGGAACTGAGCTTATTACTGTAACATTCATTTTAACATTAAGCCCCTCTATTACATTATCTATAATAAATCCGTTCATTATTACTCCTAATAAAGCATATAATCCTAATTTAGTTCCAAAAGTAAGTATAGCTAACAATGTAACTACAAAATCAGCCATTAATAGTGATTTGCCTATATCTATCGAGAAAAATTTGTTTAATATTTTAGCTATAATATCAGTACCACCAGTTGAAGCATTTTGATAAAATATTATTGCCATACCTATTCCCTGGATAAGAATACCATAAAACAAGTTCAATAATATATCATCTGTCAATGGTCCATTTATAGTAAAATATTTTTCGAAAATCCACATAGCTCCTGAAAGTCCAAAACTAGCATATATTGTTTTTGCTCCAAATTGAGTACCAATTAGCAAAAATGCTACAACAAACAGTATTAAATTCATAATAAACATTAAAGCTCCGATAGATACTGAAGGAAATACACTCTTAATTACCATTGCAAGCCCTGTAATCCCACCTACTGCCAAGTCTGCTGGTACAAGAAAAAAACTTAATGCAAAAGCTACAATAATGATTCCTATACTTATTATAATATAATCCTTTAATATATTTCTCATAACATCACCTCTAACCTCAAAGTTATCATATTTTCATTGTCCCTGATTTTAAAAATCTATCATGCCATGATAAAGCTTCACTTAGTATATGTGGAGTGTGTTTATATTTGTTAGATTGTGCTCTTTTAAAATAATCTCTTAACATCGGTTTAAAATCAGGATGTGCACAGTTTTCTATTATAACCTTAGCACGCTCTTTTGGACTCAATCCTCTTAAATCAGCTACTCCCTGCTCTGTAATTATTACCATCACATCATGTTCTGTATGATCATGATGTGAAACCATAGGAACTATTGAAGATATATTTCCGTTTTTAGCAGTAGATGGAGTCGTAAAAATGGAAATATGTGCATTTCTAGTAAAATCACCAGAACCACCTATACCGTTCATCATTCTTGAACCAAATATATTTGTAGAATTAATATTCCCATAAATATCAGCCTCTATAGCCGTATTCATCGCTATTACACCTAATCTTCTTATTATTTCTGGATTGTTGCTTATTTCTTGAGGTCTTAGAATTATTTTATCTTTATATAATTTAATCCTTTCCTTAAATCTTACAAGCCCATCTTTAGAAGGAGTTATAGAAGTACCTGAAGCAAACAACGCCTTTCCTGAATCAAGAAGATCAAGCATCGAATCTTGAATTACTTCTGTATAACAGACTAGATTTTCAAATTTTGATTTTAGAAGCCCAGCTAGAACTGCATTTGCTACGCTTCCAACACCTGATTGTAAAGGTAGTAAATTTTGTGGAAGTCTACCTACTTTCACTTCATGTTCTAGAAAATCTATAAGATATCCTGATATCTTCTCTGAAATATCATCAATTGGAGCTAAAGGTCTGACATTATCAACAATGTCTGTTACTACAATCGCTGCTATTTTATCTAATCCACATGGAATATACACAGTCCCAATTCTTTGATCTACCCTTTCAATAGGTATCGGTTTTCTATTAGGTGGATCATTGAGAATATATATATCAGCCATACCTTCTAAATCAAGAGGTTGACTTGTATTAATCTCAACAATCACTTTTTCAGCCATCTGCACAAATGTAGGTGAACAGCCGATAGATGTAGAAGGTATTATATGCCCTTCCTCTGTTACTGCAACAGCTTCGATTATTGCAATATCTATTTTCCCTAAAAATCCATATTTCGTATATTGAGGTACATGACTTAAATGCATATCTAGAAATTCACAACCACCACTATTAGTATAATCTCGTATGCTTTCATTAGTCTGATATGGTAATCTCTTTGCAATAATTCCAGCTCTAGAAAGCTCACCATCTAATTCATCCCCTACAGAAGCCCCTGTAAACAACCCTATTCTTATCCTTTCACCTGTTTCTTTAACTCTTTTAGCCAATGCTAATGGAACTGCTTTAGGGTAACCAGATGGAGTAAACCCACTTGTACCAATATTCATCCCATCTTTAATTAACATAGCAGCCTCTTCAGCAGACATCACTTTGTTTAATAATTCTTTATTTCTTATTCTGTTATCAAGCATATCCACTCCTCCTTATTAATTCCTTAAAATTGAATTGGTAGTTTATATAATATGATAGTAAAGACAATCATACCTAAAAGTGCAAATGGATAAGTTGCTCCATAGCCAGCAGCTACATCATCACAGTTTGTGGCATCTATAGCAGCACCTAAACCCGGAGTGCTCGTCATACCACCACAAAGTGCTCCTGCTAGAACAATCCAATTTATTTTGAATACATATCTTCCTATAATAAAACCAGCAAATATCGAAAAAAAACCACAAACTAACGCTATTAAGGCTAAATATATACCTGAACCCGTAAGTGATGTTAAAGCAGAATATCCATATCTTAACCCCACTATAGTTAAGAAAAAAGAGAGTGCTAATTCACGTATTACACTCAATACTTTGCTATTCATTCTAAAATTTAAGAAACCTATTTTCCTTATATAGCCAAGCAATAGAGATGATATTAAAACACCACCTGTTGTACCTAAATTAAAATAATTTATTGTATGACCCAAATATATTTTTAAATTTCCAATAAATATACCAAATAAACAAACAAAAACAAATGCTATCAAGTCAAATTGTACTTCTCTGTCTTTAACACATTCTTCTTTAGCCGGATACATTTCTTTAAAAAATTCCTTTTTTTCTTTATTAATATCTATCCCAAAAATTAATGGTATAAATTGCATAGCTAAAATAACAATAAGAACACCTGGTATATAACCAATCGCATAGCCAAATCCAACCATACTTTCTGCTTCCTTGCCATAGATAGAAACAGACTCAAGTGCAGCGGCCAATCCTGGAGAACTTGTCAGAGCTCCTGTATAAACCCCAGAAATAGCAAATAGATTTTGTCCTTTACTTATTAAGGTCATAATATAAGTAACAAACGCTCCTGTAAATGTAATAACAATTCCTAAAATTACAAACTTAAGACCGTATTTTTTCAATACTTTATCTAAATCTTTTGAAGCCAAAAGTCCCACTGCTGCTACAAATAATATAAGAGTAAACAAGAAAAAATCTTTCGAAATTACACCTTGTTCTAATATTTTTTCAGCATATATCGGCATCTGCTCTAAATCTTTATATGGCAAAGCATAATTCCTATATATGAACCATCCTATTATAAGTCCAGTAAATAGTCCTCCCGAACTGCCAAGTTTAAATCTGCCAAAATTAACTTTGCCTAATAATTGTCCAAGAAAAACCGAAACAAACATTAACACAAAAGGATTAGTTATGAACATTGTAACATTTAAGCTCATTTTATCTCTCCTTTATTTTAGCTTTAAATTATAACTGAATGAAAAAACACCTTATTCCCACTTGGGAATAAGGTGTATTATGACAATAATAGTAACTACCCGACTT
Organism: Caloranaerobacter ferrireducens; assembly: GCF_001730685.1. Taxonomy (NCBI): domain Bacteria; kingdom Bacillati; phylum Bacillota; class Tissierellia; order Tissierellales; family Thermohalobacteraceae; genus Caloranaerobacter; species Caloranaerobacter ferrireducens. The sequence continues at coordinate 103,786 of NZ_MDJR01000006.1, forward strand.
TAATCACATAAATCGGCCTATACTACACATAATACCTCCCCATCCTCGTGGGTAAAAACGGTATTGTTCCCTATGGCAGGTCTCCTGGCTTCGAATCATTGCACAGTTACTCCCTTCCCATTTCTTCCAAAAGAAACAGTGGCTTTTATATAACTGTGCTCCTCGTTACAGTGGCGGGACCGCGTCGGACTTTCACCGAACTTCCCTTTTAAGCTTATGATATTCCTCATAAGCACCATAGAGCTCCGTATTTTATTTTAATCACATTTTATTAAACTAATTATAAATTGTCAATGAATATATTAAAAAAGAAAAATTTTTTAAATTTTATTAATCAAATATATAATTATGCAAGCCAGTCTGGCGAATCTTTAATATATGGTCTTATACCATATTTTTCGTCATGTTCTTTTAATATCTTTTCAATTACTTCTTTTGATTCTTTTATTCTATCTATTAATTCTAAATCTATACCTTGACTAAACGGACAACTGCTTATGCATATTCCACAATCAGTACCTAAACTTCTCCACATCTTATAACAGTCTTCCTGTTTTATCTGCCATCTTTTTATTCCATCTATCTCTACTGGATCTCCTGAAGGAATTGCTCTACCAGGACATGTCCTTACGCATCTTTTACACACCTTACAAAATTCCTCTAATCCAAAATCTATTCTCTCATCGGGTATTAGTGGTATATCTGTAGTAACTACTCCTAATCTAACTCTTGAACCATACTCTCTCGTTACTATTATTCCTTTTCTTCCTATATCGCCAATCCCTGCATCTCTTGCTACAAGCGGAGCTACAACTAAATAATTACCATCCATATGATTTCTTGCATCATAACCTAATTCCCTAATATAATAAGATAAAAGCATTCCTATTACAGCTGCATCCACATATGCTTTTGATGTTTCTATCACTTCAGATACTTGAGGTGCTCTATTAATCATATTTTTATCCATTTCAACTGCAAAAACTATTCCATAAGGATGTTTAGCTTCTACTTCTTGACCATATACATCTTCTCGTCTACCTCTATGACTATAATAGTGGTATTCTTTCATCTTTGCTATTCCAACTAATTTAGCTCCATAATACTTAGCTAGTCCCTTTATCTTTTTTGTCATATCCTCAGCATTAACTTCAACTTTAACGGAATTAACTGCTCCTTCAACATAATTCATTATATCTCCCAAAAATCTAAAGTTTGCTACCGCAATTGGTGAATTTATTGGATTATAAGTAGCTGTACCTTCTCCACATATTTGAGGTCTATTTCTAATATCATCATCTATTTCCTTTTTATCTTTATTCCTTTTATAATAATCTTCATATTGAGGCGTACCTTTTTTATAGTTCATCCTCGCAAACATTGTATCTCTTTCATCTATCCTTTTCAAAATGAACACTCCATTCATCTACTTAGAATTATATTTCTATATTTTCATCATTTATTATAACATACTTATCTTTTACATAATATTCAAATTAAAATATAAATCAATAAGATTTATTACATAGATTAAAGCATAACTTAGAACGAACCAAGGGATAGATAAAAAGTTAATACTCTCATATAAAATAATCAAAACCAAAAAAAAACAACTAAAAAATAAATTATATAAAATATTTATTTGCAAGATTTTACTGTTCATATTTATTCTATTTAAATGTTTAACTCTTTTAAATAAAAAAATAAGTATTATTATTCCTAAAAATATTATTAACTTATATGAGTTTAATAAATTTGGGATAAATATTATATTATCTAATAATCTACGACGACAAAACAAATCGCGATAAACAGACATTGAAACACTTGAAAGCTGTTCTAACAAAAATCCTATTAAATTTAGAAAAACGTAAACAACTAATATAATATTAATCATTTTTATATATTCTTCCTTTCAAAAAACTCATATCATCAGATAAGAGTTTTAGTTTGTTGACAAAATTATATTTTTCAACTAAGCGTGAAACTCCTATCATCAGATAGGAGTTTTTCAAAAATTAATTTTGCCTTGGATCCCCAAATTCTACTGGATTTGATTCATCCATACTCCATTCATACCATCCACCATCATATACTGAGATATTCTCCCATCCCATTAAATATGCATAGAAAAATGCTTCACTCGCTCTCCATCCAGTTCCACAGAAAAATGCTATCTTCTTATCTGGAGTAATACCCCACTCTTCCCAATTCTTCGCAATTTCATGGTAGTTTCTCATAGTATTATCTATATTTCTATAATCTTGCATATGGTATGGATCTGAACCTGCATGGCCCCAAACAGCTCCAGCAATACGCCCTTTTGGTTTAATATAACTATATCCGCTCGTCTTACCAATATATTCATCCCAACTACGAATACTTACTAACAAAGCATTTTCATCTTTAAGTATTTGCTTTGCCTCTTCAATATCTATTATATATTCAGGATGTGCAGGAACCTCAATTCCAAAATCATCTACTGGTTGTGGCATTCTAACTTCTTTTTCAACTTGATATCCCGCATTAACCCAAGCATTAAAACCACCATCTAATAATCTAACATCTTCTACTCCTGCATACATCATTATAGAAGCAGCTCTAGCCGCAGCCATTGTATCTGCACCATATAATATCACAGTAGTATCATATGTCACACCATAATCTTCAAGCACTTTCTTAATTTTTTCATCAGAAACTCTGTTCCAAAGAGGTTCTTCCTCTATTAAATTCGTATCTAAATGTATTGCACCTGGTATATGCCCTTTTTTATAATCTTTTGGTGGTCCCCAACTAACTTCAAATATCACATATTTATCATTATTATAAGTATCTGGTTTTTTCCCATTTATTAAATCGTTAATCCATTTAGGATGAACCAATTTTTCATAATTTTTTAAGCTCTCCATCGGTAAACTTTCATCTTTAGACCATTCAACAATACCAGAATTATAAATTAAAACATTCTCGTAGCCCAAACTTCTTAAAATATTAGCCATATCTTGAACATTTTTACCTCTAGCATCATATACAACTACAGTCTTTTCAGTAGTTACACCCTTGCTTTTTAATATCCTTTTTATATCTTCATCTTTTAATTTTTTATCTTTTATCCACGAATAAGGAAAATCTACTGCTCCTTTAATATGTCCGCTTCTTTTTTCTCCTTCTAATTTCCATCCATTATACTGAGCAGAACTACGAATATCAACTAATATTAAATTATCTTCATTTAATCTCTTTTTTAATTCCTCTGTTGTAATAACTTTTACTTCAGATTTTTTTTCGTCATCTAGCGTTACATTTTTTGCTTCTTGCTGTGATTTTTGTGTACAACCACTAAAAATAATTAAATTTACCAATAGAATCATTACTAAAACTAATAAAAGACTTTTTCTTTTGAACATGTAAGCTCCTCCTTTTAGAATTTTCCGAAAACATTCTAACAGAAGCAACTTACATACTCAAATTAATTTTTTCTATAATATAATCTGATATTATTTAAATAATTTATAATTAATATCCAATTTAACATCATTCTTCACTATAAAATAACTAATATTTCCCTTTTAACTCTTTATATCTAAAACAATCTGTAATATGGTCATTTACCATTCCTACTGCCTGCATATGAGCATAGCAAATTGTTGGACCAAAAAATTTAAATCCTCTTTTCTTTAAATCTTTGCTTATTTTTTCAGATAACTCTGTTTTAGATGGTATTAAAGATTCGTCTGTCCATGAATTTACTATCGGCTTATTATATACAAACTGCCATAAGTATTTATTGAAACTACCAAATTCCTTTTGAATCTTTAAGAAAACTTTAGCATTATTAATTACTGCCTCAATCTTTTTTCTATTTCTAATAATACCCTTATTTTTCATTAACTCTTCAATTTTACTTTCATCATACTTTGATATTTTTACAGGATCGAAATTATCAAATGCTTTTCTAAAATTTTCTCTTTTTTTAAGAATAGTAATCCAACTAAGACCTGCCTGAAATGTTTCTAATACTAAAAATTCAAATAGTTTCCCATCATCATGAATAGGTACTCCCCATTCTTCATCATGATATTTTACATATATAGGGTCATCACTTACCCATCCACATCTTTTTTTCATTCTAGTCCCCCCATTTAATATATTTAATTTTACCTCCCATTTTCTTTAAAAACAGTTCCAACTTATCTTTTTTAAAGTATGGACTTTTTACTAGCAGTATAATAAACCACGTCATCAAAATAATACCTTTAAAAACACTACTCATACTTATACTCCACCATACACCATTTAGTCCTAGTAAATTACTAGATGAAAGAACCATAGATGCTGGTACTCTTAGTCCAGTTAATACAATACTTACAATAGAAGGAGGCAATGTCTTTCCAAGTCCGTTGAAAGCACCTGCTGTAGTAATTTCTATACACATAAAAAGCTGAGATAATCCCAAAATCCTAAGGTAAATTACCCCCTGTCTAATCGCTTCTTCTTCAGGTATAAATATTGAAAATATCGGTCTTGCACCAAATATCAATAAACATGTAGCAATTACACCTACAATACTTACAATTCCTATCGCTGTAAAATACCCTTTGTAAATTCGTTCCCATTTATTAGCTCCATAATTTTGTCCTACAAAAGCACTTATTGCTGTTGAAAAACCACTAGCAGTCATCCATGATATCGCTTCAATTTGAGAGCCTACTTTTTGTACTGCTATAGGTATTTCTCCCCAATTAGCAATAATTCTTGCAATCATCATTGCAAATATTGTAAATAATCCGCTCTGCATAGCAACAGGCAACCCAATTTTTACTATTCTTTTAACATAATGAACTTTTGGAAGTTTAAATAAGTGAATTTCTGAAAAAAGCATCATATTATTCGCATTATAAACAAAAATCATAGTAACAATAAATTGTGCGGTAATAGTTGCTAAAGCAGCACCTTTTACACCTAAAGCTGGTAAAGGCCCAAGTCCTAAAATAAGTAAAGGGTCTAGCACCATATTAATAATTAATCCAATAGTATTTATAATAAAAGGAGTTTTGCTATTACCATATCCATTCAAAATAGCTGTAAATATTGGATTTATAAAGAAAAAAACTATGCCTAAAGCTATTATTTTTAAATAATTAACAGCCATATTAATAACTTCGACATCTCTTAAATTGAACAAAGATATCAGTTGATTACGAAATATAAACAAACATGTTCCATAAAGCAGCGCAAGTAATATATTAATCTGAATAGTATGCCTAATAAATTTCTTAGCAGCTTGTATATCTTTTTTCCCTATAGATTGAGCTACACCAACCTCTGCTCCTATTTTAGATATAAGAATAAAAGCCATCCCTAACCAAGTAAAAAAACCTGCCGTTCCAACAGCAGCAACAGCTTTACTTCCTACTCGACCAATCCATATCATATCCGTCATGTTGTAGGCCATCTGAACAAAAGATGTCCCCATAATAGGCAAAGCTAATTTTATTATTGACTTAAATATATTTCCTTCTGTTAATCTATTATTATTCATGCTTATTTTACCTCATTTCTGATAGCACGTTTTTGAATTTACTTTAATTATTATACAATTTAATTTACTCTTAATCAAAACACCTTCTGAGCTATTTTAGCCAGAAGGTGTCTCAATTTAAATTACTAATCGTTAGCTTTACCTTAGATTATCCCATTACTACTCCTAAACTTAATGCAGCAATAATTATTATCATTAATATCACTAAAAGTTTCCATGTGTGTTTTAACCATTTATCATAAGATAATCTACCTATAGCTAAACCTCCCATAACAACTGCACTAGTAGGAGTAATTAAATTAACAATACCTGAAGCAGACTGATAAGCAGTTATTACTATATGTCTTGCAACTCCTGCAAAATCTCCTAACGGCGCCATAATAGGCATTGATAAAGTTGCTAATCCAGATGTAGAAGGAATTAAGAATGATAATGGTATATAGAATAAGTATGTTAATATAGCAAACGGCACAGAACCTGTTTGTGATAAAGTTTTTTCTCCTAAATTAAGCACAGTATCTGTAATATTACCTGCATTCATTACGACAGTAATACCACGAGATACTCCAATTATTAATGCAACACCTAATAAGTCACGTGCTCCTTCTACAAACGCTGATACAAGTTCCTTTTCATTCATACCTGCAGTCAAACCAATAACAATTGCTGAGACTAAAAATAGTGCAGTTAATTCACCAAACCACCACCATAAAGTCGGAATAGCTGTAATACCTATATCTTCAAAAGGAATAACTCCAAATACCATAATTATAAAAGTTAGAGCAAATAAAAATAATATAAACTTTCTCTTACCAGTTAATTCTGGGAATTCATTTTCAGGCTTCTTTGATAAGAAATGCTTCTTATTATCTTCCCACATATCGTACACAATGGATTTTGTCGGATCTTTTTTCACTTTTTCTGCATATCTCATAACAAACAAAATAGCCGCTAACTCACTTGCTATTAATATTAATAATCTTAATCCAATACCCTCACCTAACGAAATTCCTGCAAATCCTGATGCTATTCCTGTTGCAAATGGATTTACTGTAGAACCAAGTACTCCTACACCTGCTCCTAACATTATAACTGATATAGCTGTTACAGAATCATACCCTGCTGCTATAAATACAGGTAACAACAATGGATAGAATGCTATAGTTTCCTCTGCCATACCAAAACTTGTTCCACCTAATCCAAAAAGTATCATTAGAATTGGAATCATCCATTTTTCCTTACCTTTTAAGTCTCTTGTTATTTTAGCTATTCCTGCATCTATAGCACCTGTTTTCATAACAACTCCCAAGAAACCACCTATCACTATAACAAATAAAGCTACATCAACTGCATCATAAAATCCTTCAATAGGAGCCATTACTACCTCTTTAAATCCCTGCGGATTTCTATCAACAAGATGATAAGTACCAGGAATCGGCTCTTTCTTCGCAGCATTAGGATCAACATAATCATACTGACCTGCTGGTACAATCCATGTTAATATTGCTACAGCTATTATAATTGCAAATAAAATAGTGTATGCAGTTGGCATTTTAAGTTTTTTCATTTGTACCCCTCCTTGTTTTCAAGTTTTTCTTGTGTGTATTTAGAATACTTTATTATACATTCACATTAATATTATAACTAGTTAATTTTTTTATACCAAGAACTTTATCTTTAAAAAATCGTTATTTTTTTATCAATCATCTCTAAAAAAAAGAAAAAGAAACAAAATAATTAAAATCGAAAATCATATGTGTATTTTTTGTCTTATCTTCTTTAGATTGGGCCCAAACTTCTTATCTAATTCTTCTTTATATTCTTTATACACTTCTGCAAGATAAATATCGTGAACTATAAATGATTCCGCCATCAACATAAAAGCCTTGTTTTCTGTCCATATGGCTTGCGATTTATCTCCATTAAACATAGCAAATAAAGATTCTTGACCATCAGATACTAACGTGAACCATCTACCATGTTTAAAAGCATCAGATTCCATTTCTTCCATTTCATGATAATAAATCTCACCTATTTCTTCACTAACAGTACCATAAAGTACAGTTACTATCTCTATGCCTTTTTGCTCTAAAAATTTTAATTCGTCCTTAAAATATTCATAATCTACATTCCATATTTCCAAATATAAAAATTTATTTGTTCTAGCTAGAACTTTTTTAATCTTGTTTCTTATATTTTCTATTCCCTCTAAGTGTAGCATATATGAAATCTTATTTGTTGAATTCATTCTTTTTAAGCTATCTTTTAAATATTTTACTGTACTATTTACTTTCTTTTTATATGAATCTAAAAAGCTTTCTAAATCTACAGCTACATATTTGACAGGGTTATCACTAATTATATTTACAAGATTCTTATCTAAAAGCTTAGACATAGTTTCATAAATTTTAGCCTGCGGAACGCCAGATAGTTTGCTTAATTCATAAGCTGTTATATCAGGTTTATTTAAAAGAGCTATATAGGCTTTAGCTTCGTACTTATTTATACCAATTTCCATTAATTTCTCTATTATTTTTTCTTCATTCATTTAATTGTAAGTCCTTCCCTATTGTTTACTCATTAACTATTAATGTTCCAGTCTTTCCTTCTATTCCTTCTTTAGCTTTTTCAAGAGAAGTAATTAATGCCTTTCTACCTTCTTTAGACTTAGCAAACTTTATTGCAGCTTGTACTTTTGGTAACATTGAACCAGGAGCAAAATGACCTTCTTCAATATATTTTTCAGCCTGACCAACTGTTAATTTATCAAGCCATTCTTCATTTTCCTTACCAAAGTTTATTGCAACCTTTTCTACTGCTGTAAGAATTATTAAATAATCAGCATCTAATATTTCTGCTATTTTTTCACTCGCAAAATCTTTATCTATAACTGCTGGAACACCGATTAAACTATTTCCTTCTTTTACAACTGGTATTCCACCACCTCCAACAGTTATTACAATATGACCATTATCAACTAAAGTTTTAACTACTTCTTTTTCAGCAACATCTACTGGAATTGGAGATGGTACTACTCTTCTAAAGCCCCTACCTGCATCTTCCTTCATTATATATCCTTTTTCTTCCGCTAATTTCTTAGCTTCTTCTTCAGTATAAAATGCGCCTATTGGTTTTGTAGGATTATTAAATGCAGGGTCATCTTTATCTACAATAACTTGTGTTATAACCGTAGCTACTGGAATATTTAATCCTCTATTTAAAAGCTCCTCTCTTATTGCATTTTGAAGATGATACCCTATATAACCTTGACTCATAGCTCCACATTCTGGGAATGGCATCTCTGGAGTAGTGCTACCTTCTGTTTTAGAAGCAATTTCCATAGCTAAATTTATCATACCAACTTGTGGTCCATTTCCGTGAGCAATAATAACTTCATTTCCACTCTCTATTAAATCAACTATAGGTTTAGCTGTATTCTTAACTAATTCCAATTGTTCTTTTGGTGTCTTACCAAGAGCATTTCCACCTAAAGCAACAACAATTTTTCTCTTCATATTTACTCCTCCTCTTTTAGTTTAATTTAACAGGGGACAGGCCCCTGTTATTTTTAAAGATTTCCAATAGTTGCAACCATTACTGCTTTAATTGTGTGCATTCTATTTTCTGCTTCATCAAATACTACTGAATGTTTGCTTCTGAAAACTTCATCTGTTACTTCCATTTCTTTTAAACCAAACTTTTCATATATGTCTTTACCGATAATTGTATTTGTATCGTGGAATGAAGGTAAACAATGCATGAAAATTACATCTGGATTTCCTGTCTTATTAATCATTTCCATATTCACTTGATATGGTTTTAATAAATTGATTCTCTCTTCAAACTTGTCTTCTTCACCCATTGATACCCAAACATCTGTATAAATTACGTCTGCACCTTTAACTCCTTCATCTATGTTTTCAGTTAGTTCAATAACTGCTCCTGTTTCCTTAGCTATTTCTCTCATCTCATTTACTAATTCTTCTGATGGGAATAATTCTTTTGGGGCAACTGCTACGAAATGCATTCCCATTTTAGCAGCTCCTATCATTAATGAGTTGCCCATGTTGTTTCTTGCATCTCCAACAAATACAAGCTTAACTTTATTAAGTGGTTTATTTACATGTTCCATAATAGTCAAGAAATCTGCAAGAATTTGAGTTGGATGATATAAATCAGTAAGACCATTCCACACAGGTACTCCTGCATGTTTAGCTATTTCTTCTACAGTTTCTTGCTTAAATCCTCTAAATTCTATACCATCATAGTATCTTCCTAAAACTTTAGCTGTATCTTCTATAGATTCTTTTTTACCCATTTGACTGTTTGATAAGAATGTAACATTTGCGCCTTCATCATATGCTGCAACTTCAAATGCACATCTTGTTCTTGTTGAAGTTTTTTCAAATAATAAAACTATGTTTTTGCCTTCGAGTAAGTTACCTTTAATTCCTGCTCTTTTCTTTCTCTTCAAATCCATTGATAAATCTAGTAAGTATTTAATTTCTTGTGGAGTGAAATCTTTTAATGTTAATAAATGTCTTCCTCTTAAATTAACTGGCATTTTAACTCCTCCTTTAAATTTAATTTATTTTATATTTTGTATATTCAAAATATTGTTTATAATCCATAGGAAATTATATACCTTATCAAATTATGGATAATTTTAAATATAGTTTCCGTTTATGGATATGAGCAAAATCTCCCTTATAATTTATTCAAATCAAAGATTTTGGTCTAAAAATATTTTAACTAAACCTTAATTAACATCCTATAACTATTGACTACTAGCTACCAACTAATATCTTCTCTAATTAGTGGCATTGACATACATCTTGGACCACCACGTCCACGAGAAAGTTCTGAAGATGGAATAACATGAAGCTTTATGCCGTGTTCTTCTAGCAATCTATTTGTAACGTGATTTCTCGAATAAACTACTACTTCCCCTGGTGCAATGGCTAAAGTATTAGAACCATCATTCCACTGTTCTCTACCTGCATCTATTTTATTTCCATTTCCACATCGAATTAATGTAACTTTATCTAGATTTAAGTATTTCTTTAATATATCACTTAACTCCATCGTTTCTTTTTCAATTACTAAATTGTGTTTTTTTTCTCCTTTTCTTAATGAATATACGGTAAGTGGTCCTTCTATTTCAGGATGTATTGTAAACTTGTCATAATCAACCATAGTAAACACAGTATCTAAATGCATAAAAGCTCTTTTCTTTGGTATATCAAACGCTAATACTACTTCAAATTTCTCTCCATTATTAAAAATTCTTCTTGCTAATTTTTCAACTGAAGCAGCTTCTGTTCTTTCAGATACACCTATAGCAAGTACTTTTTCACTAAGAACAAGTTGATCCCCACCTTCTATAGAAGTATCTTCATTTCTGTTATACCAGAATGGTATTTCAATATCTTTAAACATCGGATGATATTTAAAAATATATTTTGAAAACAATGTTTCTCTATTTCTCGTTATTGTTTTCATATGATTTAAAGATATACCTGAGCCAATTGTTGCAAATGGATCTCTAGTAAAGTAAAGGTTCGGCATTGGATCAACTATAAAAGGATAATCAGATTCTATCATATCTACTAAAGAAACCTTCTTATAATCTTTTATTTCTTCTTTTCTAATGCCTTCCATCATTTTATCTATCATTTCTCTATTAGTAGAAAAGCTCAAGAGATATTCTTTTACAAGTTCTCTTTTCTTCCTACTATTAATACTTGCTTCCTTAATAAACTCGTCTATAAATTCTTCTTTAATATCATCATCTGTAAGAGACTCAGCTGTTAAATCCTCGAGATACACTACTTCAACTCCATTATCTCTGAGTGTTTGTGCAAAAATATCATGTTCTTCTCTAGCAACTTTCAAATAAGGTATATCATCAAACAATAATCTATCCATTAGGTCAGGAGTTAAATTTTCTATTTCTTTCCCCGGTCTGTGCAAAAGAACTTTCTTCAGTTTGCCAATTTCCGAATATACGTGTAAAACGTTTTCCTTAGCCATTACATAACCCCCCGTTTATTGTCTACACTACACTGGTAGTTACTATCACACCTTAAGTATATGTTTTTAAGAATTTTTTGTCAAATTAACTCATTCATCGTATTTTTATATTTTTGCATTTTAATATTCAAAAATGTATAAATTTTATATTAAATTATTAATATTCACTCAATATACTGTTGCTTGAATTGTATTATTCTGTATATTTCATAATTTAAATTTGTATTTGTACCCCACTATAAATTTCAAAAAGAATATTTATTCAAAAAAATTTTTTTCATGAAAAAACTTCGGGCTTTACACCCGAAGTATAAAAACAACAATTTTTTATAATCCATAGGAAATTATATACATTATTAATATTGTATATATTTTTAAATATAATTTCCGTAATGGATTTCAACAAAATCTTCCTTATAATTTATTTAAATCGAAGATTTTGTTATTTTAATCTCTTTAATACTTCACATAAAAACTCAAATACTCTCTTTGTTGAAGAAATGCTTATATGCTCATTTGGAGTATGAACATCATAAATATTTGGTCCAATAGAAACCATATCTATGTCCCCAATTTTTTCCTTTAGGAATCCACACTCTAACCCAGCATGTATAGCATCTACTTTTACTTCTTTTCCAAACATATCTCTATAAACTTCAGCCATTAAATCTCTAATAGGAGACTCTACTTTAAACTCCCATTCAGGATAATCAGCTACTAATTCCATTTTCGCACCAACTAAATCACATATATTTTGAATTCTATCATTAATTTCCTTTTTCAAACTTTTAACTGAACTTCTTACCGCACTATCAAATTTAATTTCTTCTTCACTAGTTGTAAGAACTCCAATATTATTAGAGCTTTCAACTAAGCCTTCAATATCTGCACTCATTGTTTGAACTCCATTAGGTATTAACCTTAAAATGCTTATTAATCCTTTTTTAGTATTTAAACTAAATACTTTTTGTATACCATCAACTTTTTCTAAACTAATATTAATATTAGGATCAGATGTTATATATTCGTTTGAGAATATTTTTTGATGTTCATCAATAATACGCTTAAATTTCTCTTCATCATCTTTATTAATCATTACAACTGCTTCAGACATTTTTGCAATTGCATTCATTTTCTCTCCGCCACTAACATTTGCTATATCAATATTTATTTCTTTATCAAGACTTTCTAATAATCTTCCTAATAGTTTTATTGCATTTGCTCTATTTTTATTAATTTCTATACCTGAATGACCACCTATTAAACCTTTAATAGATATTTTATAACCTATTTTATTAGTATCAGCTTCATTCCACTCAATAGGAAGATGAATAATATTGTTTACTCCACCTGCACATGATGCAAGTATAGTACCCTCTTCTTCTGAATCAATGTTTATTAAAATATCTCCGGAAACGTTTTCAGGATTTAAATTCAATACTCCATCCATTCCAGTTTCCTCTGCAACCGTAATTAATGCAACAAGAGGTGGATGTGGTAAATCTTTTGATTCTAAAATAGCCATTATCATAGCTACTGCAATACCATTGTCTGCTCCAAGAGTCGTTCCTTTTGTTCTTATCATATCTCCATCTACCATTAATGGAATTGGATCTTTTGAAAAATCAAAGTCTAAATCTTCATTTTTTGCACAAACTATATCCATATGTCCTTGAAGTATAACTGTTGGTGCATTTTCGTACCCTTCTGTTCCTGGTTTCTTAATAATTACATTTAAACATTCTTCCTGTATAACTTCTAGTCCATTGTCTTTTGCAAATTTCACTAGATAATCACTAACTTGTTTTTCGTTCCCTGAACCTCTAGGAATTCTAGTTAATTCTTCAAAAAACTTAAATACAGCTTCAGGCTTAAGTCCTGATAAAACATTTACCATTACAAGCATCCCCTTTACTTTAATTTATATTTTTTAGGCCTACTGTTAGATGTTTCTACAATAAGCCCTTCATTTATCATTTTTGTTATCAAATTTTTAGTTACTAATTTAGCGTCAACAACTTGTACTTTATTTTTACTCCAAAATAAGGACGCTTTTGTACCTCTAATAATCTTTTCAATCTCTGTTTTAGTTAAAGATTCTTGTTTTTTAAGTGCCTTTAATATTTTCGCTTCAGCTTTCTTATACAAAACATTTAATAATTCCTCTGTTTTTCTTTGCTGTTTAACATATCCCCATGCATATAAAAATGTAAATGTTATAGCAAATAATAATACCTTTAAAATAAAGCTTATCATACTAATCACTTACCTCTTCTCCAGTGTAATAAATTTATTATTTCTTAAAATATTTATATAAGTCCCTAGCCTTTCATATAGAGGCTCTGCTTTCTCTCCAAATTCTTCTTTTAATATTTTAGCTATATCTTGTATATTCCTTTGTCCATCTATTGACTTCCATACACAACTTCCAATCGGATCTAAATCTATTCTCATTACCTCTGGCGTTTTAAAAAACACTCTTACTATCCTGTCTAATATTCCATTTCTTGGTATGATAACCTGAACTAATCCTTCATCATTAACTATCCATTCTAAAGTATTATTTTTTTTAGGAATTAATTCTAAAAAATTATCACTTTTTTTAATTTTTTTAACCATCATTACACCTCTATCTTTAATAAGTTGAAAAGAGGATATATAAAATATCCTCTTTTACATCATAACTCTAAATTAATTTTTCTTCAATAAGGAATTTTTCATAAGTGTATATGTTAATGCAGCAAAGAATACTAATGCACCAATTTGTCCTAAGTCAATACCAAGTGCAAGGTTTACTCCAAACACTGCAAATACTGCTAATAATATACCTATTAAACCTTCTCCAGCAATTAATCCTGATGCAAATAATATTCCTGAATCAATTTTTGCTTTGATACCTTTGTCTTCACCATTTGACTTCTCTAATTTCTTGTCTAAGATACCTCTAATTACACCACCAACCATTATAGGAGTACTTAAATGGATTGGTAAGTATAAACCTATTGCAATTGGAAGAACAGGTAATCCTAATAATTCAACTGCAACACCTAAACCTACTCCAGTAAATACTAATGCCCATGGTAAGTTACCACCCATAACACCTTCTATAACTAGTCTCATTAGAGTAGCCTGAGGTGCTGGTAACTCAGATGAACCGAATCCCCATGCTTTATTTAATAAAGTCAAAACAAGACCTATAGCAAGTGCTGAAGCAACAGCACCGATTATTTCACCATACTGTTGTTTCTTAGGAGTAGCACCAACTAAGAAACCAGTCTTTAAGTCCTGTGAAGTATCCCCTGCCATAGCTGCAATTATACAAATTACAGCACCAACAGTTAATGTACCTATCATTCCTACATGTCCATCATTTCCACTAGCCTTAAATACTATAGCAGTAATGATTAATGTAGCTATAGTCATTCCTGATACTGGGTTTGATGAACTACCAACTAAACCAACAATTCTTGATGAAACTGTTGCAAAGAAGAAACCGAATATAGCAATTAATAACGCTCCAACAAATCCTACTGGAATTATTGGTAACATCATCATAGCTAAAACAACTGCTAAAGAACCTACTAATACTATCTTCATTGACATATCTTGATCAGTTCTAACATTAGTGCTTCCACCAACACCTGATGAATAATCTTTCATAGCATCTTTAAATGTTTGTACAATTAAAGGTAATGATTTAATTAAGCTGAAAATACCACCAAACGCAACTGCTCCAGCACCAACATATCTTATATAATAATTCCAAATACCCCAATAGCCTAATTCGTTAATTGGCACAGATGCTGGATACATGATAACATCGCCCATGCTTCCTATGTTTGTAATTAGTGGAATAAGTCCGAACCAACCTATAACAGCACCAGCTAACATGTAAGCTGAAATTCTTGGTCCTATAATGAAGCCAACACCAAGTAATGCTGGCATAACATCTCCACCAATAGCAGCTCCCTTATATCCAGGTATTGTTGTTTCTATTTCACCTGGGAATAATTTTAATCCACCTTCAATAAACTTATATAATGCACCTATACCTAAACCAGCAAAAGTTATTTTTGCTTTTTCTCCACCTTCTTCACCAGCTAACAATACTTCCGCACAAGCTGTACCTTCTGGATAAGGTAATACCCCATGCTCTTTTACTATTAATGCTTTTCTTAATGGAACCATGAATAATACTCCAAGAATACCACCACATAAAGCTATTGCAGTGATAGATAATAAGCTTGGAGTTCCCATACCCCACTCTTGAGTCCAAATATAAAGTGCAGGTAAAGTAAATATTGCACCAGCTGCAAGTGACTCACCAGCTGAACCAATAGTTTGAACCATATTGTTTTCTAGTATTGATTCTTTTTTAAGAATACCTCTAATGATACCCATAGAAATTACGGCTGCAGGAATTGACGCACTGATAGTCATACCTACTTTTAATCCTAGGTATGCATTTGCTGCACCAAACACTATAGCTAAAAGAATACCTAAGATAAGTGATGTTGTAGTAAATTCAGGTAAGACTTTGTCAGCAGAAATAAATGGTTTAAATTCCTGCGCTGAATTAGTTCCTTTTGACATATAGTCCCCTCCTAATTTTTATTTTATGTAAAATAGAAAGGAGATCGATTCCTAAACAATAAGTATAAATAATGCCTAGTTTTTATTAGGAATACGATTTCCTATCCATTATACATCGACAGCATGTCCGTTAACTACGTTAACTATTATACATGTATACACCATATTATGCAATATTCTGACATCATTTTTCTACACAGTGAAATTATTAACTAAAGTTCTCTTCTATAATTTAAAAACGTTTTAAATTTTCTTAACATTTTTTATGTTAAATCTGTTATATAAACAAAAGGCTGTTGCTTAAAACAACAGCCTTTTATTTTAATTTAAAAGAACTTTTTAATGATACAATTCTATTAAATACCAATCTATCTTTTGTAGTATATTTAGGATCTACACTAAAATATCCATGTCTAAAGAATTGGAATTTATCATAAGGTTTAACATCTTTCATATTTGGCTCAACGAATCCTTGTAAAATTTCTAATGAATTAGGGTTTACTTTATCAAGGAATGATTTTCCTTCATCTTGGTCATCATCTAAAATTAAATAGTCATATAATCTAAATTCTGCTTTTAGAGCATGTTTAGCATCTACCCAATGAATTGTACCTTTAACTTTTCTACCTGTAAATCCTGTTCCACTTTTTGTTTCAGGGTCATAAGTACAACGCAATTCAATTACGTTGCCATTCTCATCTTTTATAACTTCATTACACTTAATAAAATAAGCATGTTTTAATCTAACTTCATTTCCCGGGAATAATCTAAAATATTTCTTAGGTGGATTTTCCATAAAATCTTCTTGTTCAATATATATTTCTCTAGAAAATGGTATAAGTCTTTTACCCATTTCTGGATTTTCAGGATTATTATCTGCCTCTAGCATTTCTACCTTATCTTCTGGATAATTTGTAATTACTACCTTCAACGGTCTTAATACAGCCATAGTTCTTGGTGCCTTTAACTTCAAGTCTTCTCTTATAAAATGCTCTAACATTCTATAATCTACTACACTATTACTTTTAGCTACACCAACTTCTCTTACAAAATTACGTATTGCTTCTGGTGTATATCCTCTTCTTCTTAATCCCGAAATAGTTGGCATACGTGGATCATCCCAGCCATCAACATATTTCTCATCAACTAGCTGCTTTAATTTTCTCTTACTCATAACTGTATTAGTTAAATTAAGTCTTGCAAATTCAATCTGCTTAGGCTGATTTTCCATTTCACATTCTCTAATAACCCACTCATATAATGGTCTATGATCTTCAAATTCTAAAGTACAAATTGAATGTGTAACTCCTTCTATTGCATCTTCAATAGGATGCGCAAAATCATACATAGGATATATACACCATTTATCACCTGTATTATGATGTTTAGCATGTGCTATACGATATATAACGGGATCTCTCATATTTAAGTTTGGTGAAGCCATGTCAATTTTTGCTCTTAAAACTTTTTCTCCTTCTTTAAATTCACCTTTTCTCATACGTTCAAACAAATCTAAATTTTCTTCTACAGATCTGTTTCTATAAGGACTTTCTTTTCCTGGCTCTGTTAATGTCCCACGATACTCTTTTATTTCTTCTGGTGATAAATCACAAACATAAGCCTTACCTTTTTTAATCAATAACACTGCACGTCTATACATTTCTTCGAAATAATCTGATGCAAAATACAATCCATCCCATTCATATCCTAACCATTTAACATCTTCTTTAATAGATTCAACATATTCAACATCTTCTTTCAATGGGTTAGTATCATCAAAGCGAAGATAAGTCTTACCATTAAATTCATCAGCTAAATCGAAATTTAAGCAAATTGATTTTGCATGACCAATATGTAGATACCCATTAGGCTCTGGTGGAAATCGAGTAACTATTTCTTTGCACTTACCTGATTCCAAATCTTTAATAATAATATTTTTTATAAAATTTGATGATGTATTTTTCTTATCCATTTTATCAAACCTTTCTCCTATTGTATTTTTCAAGAGAAATTAATATATGTATATAAATATACCATAAATTCCTTAAACTTTCTATTGGTTTTATTATAAACAATTAAATTAATGTTAGCTAACAGATATTAGCTATAAGTCTATTTATATCTAAGTACTTGGTACTAGGTTAAAAAATGTAAAATTAAAATCTAACACTAACAGCTTTCAGTTAACAACCAATAGACTAATAACTAACAACTATTAACCAACGACTAATATCCTAAATTTTTATTTACTATTATAACGTGAATTCTACCTTTTTGCATTTGCCTTTTTATCACTACATACTCATTACAAATCCTATCTGAGCTCATGCAATCCATACAGTATCCAACTTCAGCACAAGGAGTTTTTCTATTTAATCTTTTAGCATTAGCAGGTGCTGCCCATTGTCTATTTCTTTCTATTGCTTCATCTATATTTTTTACTATTTTATTTACACCAACAACTACTATCACCTTATCTGGCCCATATATCATTGCTGCTACTCTATTACCTCTACCATCTACATTGTAAAGCTCTCCTTCTTCTGTTATTGCATTACTACCAGTAAAATATACATCTGCTGAAAAACTTTTTCTATATAATTCTTTAATATCTTCGCTAGTCAAACCCTCTTTATATCTGTCAAGAAAATTATAATTTCCATTCCTTAAAAAATCTATAACTCCTACTTCAAACAAAGTCATTGAACCTCCAACAGTTACTGTATCCCCTTCTTTTATTAACTCTTTAATTTTTTCAATAGCTTCCCTTTCATTTTGCACAAAATAACCATGCATATTGTTTTTCTCTAAATTTTCAATAGTCCTTTTAACCTTTCTCTCAATAACAAAGGAAACATTTTTATCCATACTTTCAACCCCTTTTTATGTATTATTTTCTTAATATAATAATATTATATTTATGATAATCAATAAATAAAATAAATAAAATTAAAAACTCAGCTTATTTGGCTGAGTTTTCATTTTAAACATTAGGAACATTTATTCCATAAAATATTTCTGTCATTTCTTTATTCAATTTTTGAATAATATCTTCTCTCTCTTTTTGTGTTAAATCTTCTTCACTTATCTCAAACAAATAGTTTTCTAATTTCAGATCTTTTATTTTCATTTTAGTATGGAATATATTAGACTGATAAATATTCATATCTATTAGATTATATCTAGCTATTGTTTCCTTTGCTATAAAATTTTGAATTGAGTTAATATCATGATCAATAAAATATTTTCTGCCATTTACATCCCTAGTAAATCCTCTGACTCTGTAATCTATAGTTATAATATCAGAATCAAAGCTATCAATAAGATAATTTAAAGCTTTTAAAGGAGAAATTTGACCACAAGTAGAAACATCAATATCAACTCTAAATGTACTTATATTATTTTCTGGATGTGTTTCTGGATAAGTATGAACTGTTATATGACTCTTATCTAAATGTCCTACTATATTTTCTCTTATAGGAGTTAGTATTCCCCTATTACAAGATGGGTCTAGTACATATAGCGGTACTTCTTCTTCAGAAATCAATAATGTAACACTTGCACCTTGTGGGTCATAGTCCTGTTTCGCAATATTTAATACATTAGCTCCTATAATTTCTGTAACAGTCGTTAATATTTTAGTCAATCTTTCAGAATTATACTGTTCATCAATGTATTCAATGTATTTTTTTCTATCTTCTTCAGTTTTAGTATAGCATATGTCATAAATATTAAAACTTAATGATTTTGTTAAATTATTAAAACCGTATAGTTTCAACTTGTTCTCATTAGTTTTTATCAACTTAATTCCCCTTTTCTACTAAATTCTTCTCTATATAATATAATGAACAAATTTATATAGTTAAATCTAGTTTCCCAAAGTTTAAGCTAATTATAAATTATAAACCAATAGAATCTAATAGTCAATTATATTTAAGATAATAATAATTTAAAAATTTACCCCTACTTTACATAAGTAGGGGCGTTTACTATATTTTGCATGTTGTTTAGAATTCTGCTGATCTTGGAGTTCTTGGATATGGAATAACGTCTCTAATATTAGTCATACCTGTTAGATACATTATAGCTCTCTCAAATCCTAATCCATAGCCAGCATGTTTAACTCCGCCATATTTTCTTAATTCTAGATACCACCAATAGTCTTCTTTTTTAAGTCCCATTTCTTCCATTCTCTTTACCAAAATATCGAATCTTTCTTCTCTTTGACTACCACCTATTATTTCTCCAACTCCAGGTACTAATAAATCCATAGCCGCAACAGTTTTATTATCATCGTTCAATCTCATATAGAAAGCCTTTATATCTTTTGGATAATCTGTTACAAAAACAGGCTTATTAAACACTTCCTCTGTAATATATCTTTCATGTTCAGTTTGCAGGTCATTACCCCATTCTACAGGATATTGGAAGTTCTTATTTGATTTTTTTAGTATATCTATAGCTTCAGTATAAGTTATTCTTTCAAAATTTGAATTTACAATATTAGTTAATCTATCTAACAATCCTTTATCTATAAACTTGTTAAAGAACTCCATCTCTTCTGGTGCATTTTCTAAAACAAAACTTATAATATACTTTAACATTTCTTCAGCTAAATCCATATCATCTTGCAGATCTGCAAAAGCTATTTCAGGCTCTATCATCCAGAACTCTGCAGCATGTCTTGGAGTATTAGAATTTTCTGCTCTAAAAGTAGGTCCAAACGTATAAACATTTCTAAATGCCAAAGCATATGCTTCCACATTTAACTGTCCACTTACTGTTAAATTTGTTTCTCTACCAAAGAAATCTTTCTTAAAATCAATTTTACCATTTTCATCTAATGGTAGATTATCAAAGTCTAGCGTTGTGACTCTAAACATTTGTCCTGCACCTTCACAGTCACTGCCCGTAATTATTGGAGTATGCACATAAACAAAACCTCTCTCTTGGAAAAACTTGTGTATTGCATAAGCGACTAATGAACGAATTCTAAATACTGCTGAAAAAGTATTACTTCTTGGTCTTAAATGAGCAATAGTTCTTAGAAATTCGAAAGTATGCCTTTTCTTTTGAAGTGGATAATCCTTATCTGATTCAGCTTCAATAGTTATACTTGTGGCCTTTATTTCAAATGGCTGTTTATTATTAGGAGTTGCTACAAGTAAACCTTCAACTTTAATTGCAGTACTAATAGGCAATTTTGAAATTTCTTTAAAATTATCTAAATTATCCTCAAACACAATTTGAATATTTTTGAAAAAGCTCCCATCATTTAATTCAATAAATCCAAAAGATTTTGAGCTTCTGATAGTTCTTACCCATCCCGAAACAGCTACATTCTTATCTATATACTTTTCCATATTTCTGTAAATTTCTTTTACTAATATACTTCTCATCCTTATACCTCCCTTTTTAATTAGTTAAATGTAAAATTTAAAATTAAGAATTGAAAATGAACCAAATCTTCAATTTAAATAAATTGTTGACCAATTTTACATTTTCAATTTTCAATTTTACATTTCTATGCCCTGTTCCCTGTTCTCTGATTCTAGTACCAAGTATCCAGCACCCAGTACCAAATATATAAAAAACCTTTCATCCCAAAACAAGGGACGAAAGGTTACTTTCGCGGTGCCACCCTAATTGCTGCATATGCAGCCAACTTTACCAGTACAGAAAATACTCTATACTGTCCAAATAATAACGGTTTGGTCCCGTCTAAGCCTACTCTCTAAATGATTTCGGTTAGAGACTCCGAGATGTTCTTCAATATGGACTTCGTATCGGTCTCCCACCATCACCGACTCGCTTAAACTACGTTCCATATCTACTCTTCTCTTCATAGTCTTTTCCATATTTAATTTTTAACTTATTATAATATTTTTTATAAAATATGTCAAAGCAATTTATATAATCTTGCCCGATATTTATATAATTTATTCTACCTTTTCATCCCAAACCATTTTTGCAAGAGGAAATGGTTCTAACGCTCTATCAAGAATACCATGAACATAAGCAATCATTACTCCATAATTCACAATCGGTATATTTAAAGATTTTGCACTATTAATTCTATAAAGCATACCTCTTCTATTTAACATACAGCCTCCACAATGTACAATTAAAGAATATTTTTGTACATCATCTGGAAAGGAACTTCCAGAACTAAATTCAAATTCTAATTTTTTGCCTGTAATTTGTCTTATCCATCTTGGAATTTTTACTCTACCAATATCATCAGCTTGTCTATGATGAGTACATCCTTCTGAAACTAAAATCTTATCTCCATCTTTAAGTTTTTCAATTGCTTTAACTCCTTTTACTAGCTCAACTAAATCTCCTTTAAATCTAGCAAATAGTATTGAAAAAGAAGTCATTAAAATATCCTTTGGAGTATCAGCAGCTACCTTCAAAAAGGCTTGTGAATCTGTTATTACAAGTTTAGGTTTTTTAGAGATATTTTCTAAAGTTTCCTTTAATTCATATTCTTTTGTAACAATAGCAATTGCATCACTTTCTAATATATCTCTAATAGTCTGCTGTTGAGGAAGAATCAGCCTTCCTTTTGGTGCTGCCTTATCAATCGGAGTAACAAGAACTACAAAGTCACCTGGATTTATTAAATCTCCGACTATCTTAAATTTATCTTCATCTTCCGGTAAAACACTAATAATTTTCTTTTTCAATTCATTTATCCCTTGTTTTTTCAACGCTGAAATTGCTAAAACAGGTACTTTAAATTCCTTTTTCAAGCTAATAATTTCTTCATTAGATACTTCGGAAATATCAGCTTTGTTTAATACTATAATTAATGGTATTTTCTTTTCCTTAATTCTATTAATTATCATTTTATCTTCATCAGTTATCCCGACAGTAGTATCAATTACAAACAAGGCCACATCTGTTTTATTCAAAACTTCCATCGATTTTTTAATTCTAAGCTCCCCTAAATCACCAACATCATCTAATCCAGCAGTATCTATAATAACACAAGGTCCGATTGGTAAAATTTCTATAGATTTATAAACAGGGTCTGTAGTAGTTCCCTTAACATCTGATACTATAGCTATTTCTTGATTAGTAATTGCGTTTATAATACTAGATTTTCCAGAATTTCTCTTACCAAACAAAGCTATATGAACTCTAGTTGAACGTGGTGTATCATTTAAACTCATTTATATCCCTCCAAAATTATTTACCTGGTATTCCTGGTTTTGTTACCTGATAAGGATTTAGAATTTTGTCTATTTCCTCTTCAGTCAGAATATTTTCTTCTCTTAAAACTTCTCTTATTGTCTTATTATTTTTAAGTGCTTTCTTTGCTATTTCACTTGCCCTATCATAACCTATATGATGAACAAGAGCCGTTACTAATGCAGTAGACCTTTCAAGGTTTTCCCTGCACCTTTTTTCATTTACTTTTATTCCTTCAATACACTTTTCTCTAAATAAAACAACAGCATCATTTAATAGTTCTAAAGACTCTAAAAGGCTTTCAGCTATAAGCGGAATAAATGCATTCAATTCAAGCTGGCCTGAAGAACTAGCCAGAGTAATAGTGTAATCATTTGCTATGACTTTCATCGCTACTTGCGCTACCATCTCTGGTATTACTGGATTAACCTTTCCAGGCATAATACTCGATCCGGCTTGCATCATAGGAAGCTCTATTTCTCCTAACCCACCTTTTGGACCTGAATTTAACAGTCTTAAATCATTTGAAATTTTAAGCAAATTCACACTGCATGCCTTTAATAGCCCAGAAACCTCTACAAACACATCTGTGTTTTGAGTTATATCCATAGGAAATTCAGACCTAGCTAGCCCTAGTTTTGTTAGATCCTGAATAACATCCGTTATCATAAAAATAAATTTTAATGGAGCGTTCATTCCCGTTCCAATTGCAGTTCCACCTAAATTTATTTGTCTTAGTCTTTCCTCAACCTTGTAAACTCTCCATCTATCTCTAGCAATTGCTTTTGCATAAGCTCCAAATCCTTGACCTACCATCATAGGAAGAGCATCCATAAGCTGAGTTCTACCTAGTTTAATTATTTCACTGAATTGATTTTCTTTAATCTGAAGTGCTTCCTGCAAATCTGCAAGAGAGTTACTCAATTCTCTAAGCATATGAATAGAAGCAATTCTAAGAGCAGTCGGATATACATCATTAGTAGACTGAGACATATTTACATGATTAAGTGGATGAATAATACTATAATCTCCTTTTCTGCCTCCTAAAATTTCTATAGCCCTATTCGCAATAACTTCATTAACATTCATGTTAGTAGATGTTCCCGCTCCACCCTGAAATGCACTTAATTTAAACTCATCATCAAATTTACCTTCGATAACTTCTTCACTCGCTTTAATTATAGCATCAGCTTTATCTTCTGGTAATCTATTTAATCTTTTATTTACTATTGCTGCTGCCTTTTTAATAAGAGCAATTTCTCTTATTAGTTTTAAGTTTACTGTTTTTGATTTTAATTTAAAGTTTTCTAGTGCTCTTTTTGTATTTATCCCATAATATCTATCATTTTCAATCCTGCACTCTCCTAAAAAATCCTTTTCTACTCTATAATTCAAATTTCAAACCTCCTCTCATATCTATTCTTACTCATAAAAATCTAAATACGAATATTTCTTCCCATCTTTTTGCCACCCTAATATTGCATCCATATTTACATTCTGAGCTGCTTTGAAAATAGACTTGTCTACATTTTCAAAATTTTTCTTTAAATCTTCTATAAGCTCTTTAATTTCATTCCTTTTACTCGATGTCTTCTTTGCAGCAACCATACACGCACAATTCAATGGCCAAATTCCACTATTTTGAGTAAACCTCTCAATATGTTTTTCGCGTATATAATACATTGGTCTGATTAATTCTACCCCTCTAAAATTTGTTGATTTCAACTTAGGGAGCATTGTTTTGAAACATCCAGCATATAAAATATTTAATAAAGTAGTCTCAATAACATCATTAAAATGATGTCCAAGAGCTAGCTTATTACATCCAAGCTCTTGAGCTTTATTATATAATGCTCCACGTCGCATTCTAGCACACATATAACAAGGATAATCCTGTGCGATATTATCAACTATTTCAAAAATTCTTGATTCAAAAATATGAATTGGTATATTTAAATATTGACAATTATCAATAAGTAACTCTTTTATACTCTCATGATACCCTGGATCCATTACTATAAATTCGAGCTCAATTTTAACTTGACCTTGACGTTTTAATTCTTGAAAAAGTTTAGCCATAAGCATACTATCTTTGCCGCCAGAAATTGCTACAGCAATCTTGTCTCCATCTTCTACTAAATCAAACTCTCTTATAGCTTTAACAAACTTTGACCATATATGCTTTCTATATTTCTTAATAATACTACGTTCTATTTCTTTAAGAGGTTTTCTTTCATTAAAAGGAACTAATATCTCACAACCACTTCCTGCAATACCATTTTCTCGATTATTATTTTCATTATTACTCATTATGTCACCTCACTTTTTCGAAAATATTATATCACCATTTTAGCAATTTTGTCTTTAGAATAAAATCTTTGATTCAAATAAATTATGGAAGATTTTGATGAAATCCATTACGGAAATTATATTTAAAATTATTCACAGTTTAATAAGGAATATAATTCCCTATAGATTATAAAATTGATGTAAACATCCAAATTTAGTGTTTCAAACTATTTAATACTAAAATCTCCCTTTATGCCCTGATTTATGTGGATATTTAATACTCTCATTAATAATTTTTATACATTTAAGCAAAAACTTCTCTTTTAAATTAACAGTAAAGTTGATTTTGTCCATATCCATTAAAGTAAAAATTGAGTAGTAGGAAATTAATTCACCACTACTCGTATAAGTTAGATTTATAAATGTGTCTCTATAGCTAAATAGGTTTATCTTTTTTACTGAAATAGGATTTGTTTTTCAGTAATTTACAATAATCGAACTGATTAAATACACATTCCTTAATACAAACTGTACATCCTGAAGTATTTGCAAAAGGAACTGCACATTTTCTGTAATCAATGAATGTTAATGACCCATCCTCATGAACTATTGGATTTTCATATATTGCATCTCCAGGACATTTTCTTATGCACTTTCCACACTTAGCACAAAATTCTTTAATCCACATATGCTTATTTTCTGTTGAAAATGGTAAATTCTCAATGTTAGTATATATCGCTGCTATTCTTTGCCTTGGTCCATAATTTGGCGAAATTAAAAGCCCATGTCTTCCTATAGCGCCTAAACCTGCTTTTTCTGCCAATAATGGATATATAACATCTCCCCCTAAAGCTGGTCCTGCTTGAGCCTTAAACCCATTTTTTCTTAAATAATCAGCTATTTTGTTTACTATTATTCCTAATCCTAAATAAGTTCTAAATACTTCTTTACCTGTTTCTATCCCAGGCGCTTTATCTATAAACTCTTTTTTCATTTCCATAGTTACCACAATTGCATTATCATATAGTATTCCACGATTTTTAAAAATTAAATCGCTATCAACTTTTGCAAATCCAATATCAGATACACCCAAACTTTTTGCATATTCAACTAATTTATAAATAAATTTTTCTGAAGCAATTTTATTATTTTCTTTAGGATTTCTTTTTACTGAAGAGTAGCTCTTTTTAACATTAAATAATGTTCTAATCATTGTTGGCATGACTGCCTTAATTTCTTTAAAGGATTTTCTAGAATTACCACCGTATCTCATAATTATTTCTGGTACACTTAATCCTTCCTTTGCATTCTCGCCCGAATAGATGATTTGTTCATTCTCAGATATATATTTTTTTAAATTTTGAATTGATTGAATTATTTTTATCAATTTTGCATTCATAATTAGCCCCCTCAATTCTTTAACTAATATAATCATTCTAGATAAAAATATATCTTTAAAGATTTTCTAATACCCTTTTAATTTATTATACATGAATTTATAGTTATATTAATAAGAGCTAAAGGAACCATTCCTTTAGCTCTTAAAAACTTAATATGTAAAGTTACCATTTTTGAATACAGATATTTCTTTTCCTTCTGCTGTAATTCCTATTATTTCAAGATCTTCTGTGCCTATCATAAAATCTTCATGTACAAGAGAATCGTTTACTCCTAGTTTTTCTAATTCTTCTTTGTTCATGTTTTCACTGTTTTTTATACATACTGGATATGCTTTTCCTATTGCTAGATGGCATGATGCATTTTCATCAAAAAGAGTATTGTAAAACAATATATTTGATTTTGAAATAGGGGAATCATAAGGAACTAAAGCTACTTCACCAAGGTAGCAGGAACCTTCATCAGTTTCAATAAGTTGTTTTAAAGTCTCATAACCTTTTTCAGCTTTAAAATCAACAATCTTTCCATCTTTAAATGTTAAGGAAAAGTTTTCAATTAAGTTCCCGTTATAGTTTAAAGGCTTTGAACTTACTACAGTACCATTTACTCCTGTCTTTTTTGGTAAAGTAAATACCTCTTCTGTAGGCATATTTGCAACAAATTCTACTCCTTCAGGAGTGTAATCTGAACCTCCAAGCCATATATGATTCTCAGGAAGCTCTATTTTCAAATCTGTTCCTAAAGAGTTTTTAAAGTGAAGAAGTTTAAATTTATTACTGTTTAAAAATTCCAAACTTTTTCTAAGATTATTTTTATGATTTTCCCAAGAAGCAACAGGATCTTCTGTATCTACTCTTACAGCTTTTAAAATAGCATCCCATAGTTTTTCAACCGCATCATCTTCTGAAAGTTCAGGGAAGACTTTCTTTGCCCAAGCCTTTGTAGGAACTGATACAATGCACCACACATTTTTATTACTCATCAAACTTTCTCTGTATTCTTTTAATGAAGCATTACTAACCTTACGTTCTTTTGCTATTCTTTCAGGATTTACATCTTTCATAAGCTCTGGATCAGATGCAGATATTCTTAGAAAAGCTGCTCCTTGCTTCATATAATACATATAGAACTCTTTCTTCCATTGAGGAAACTCTTCAAAAACTTCTTCTGGAGCATGCATATATCTAATTTTTGAAAACAACTCATCTATCCAATTTATAACAACATCCTTTGCTCCCTCTTGATAAGCAACCTTTGCTACCATTCTTGCAAAAGAATCACATTCTATAGGAGAAGTTATAACAAGAATTTGGTTTTTTTGAATGTTAATTCCCGTTTTTACTACAAGACGGGCATATTTTTCAAGTGAAATATTATCCATAATCAAACTCCTTTCTCAAAATTTTTACTAAATGCCACAAATTAAATATACCCCTATAAATTATAGTATAACATATTATCAGTATATTTTGACTTTAATGTATTTTTAATATACTTTCACTAAAATAGCTCAAGAAATTATTTTTCGCCGTTGTCGTTTATAACCCTCTCAAAAATTCATCTTTATAATCAAATCTAGCTTCCAAAAATCTGTCTATATCTCTTAGAAGGCTTTCCTTATCTTTAGAAAGTGTTCCTGCCAAATATACATAATTTGAAGCATGATTACTTCTAAAAATACAATTATCTAAATTTAAGTTTTTAATCAATGTTTTTGTTTCAATTAAAACTTCTCTTGGTGTTAAAAGTTGAAATTCTCCTAATTTAACTTTATCATAAAGTTCTGTGCCATTTTGAATAAGTAATGTAAGCAAAGCTAAAAAATTAGGATTTATTTCATTTATCATTTTTGCAGATTTTTCTGCATGTTCAAGCCAATTTTCTCTACCACCCAATCCAGATATAAGAGTTACTGAAAGCTTTATACCTGCTCTTTTTATCTTTCTACCTGCCTCAATCATTTCTTGAGAAGAAACACCTTTTTTTATTTCTTTTAAAATCTTATCACTTCCTGATTCTAATCCCAAATAAACTATTCCTAGTCCACATTCTTTTAACTCTTTTAATTCTTCTACTGTTTTTTTCAATATATCTTTTGGAGCACCATAAATACCTACTCTTTCACATTCAGGAAAAAGTTCTTTTATCTTCAATAGTATTTTCTTCAAATCTTCTGGCTTTAAAACTAATGCATTACCATCAGCTAAAAATATCCTTTTTACACTTTGATAAGCACTTCTTGCCATAACTAAATCTTCAAATATCTCATTAATTTTTCTCATCCTAAAATTCTTGTCCTTGTACATACTGCAAAATGTGCATTTGTTATAAGAACATCCTATAGTTACCTGAATAATAAGACTATACGCTTCACTTGGTGGTCTATATACTACACCTTCATATCTCATATTCCCATCTCTCCAATTTCTTTAATATGTTAATTTTTTAGATGCTTTTTCATTCTAAATATTTTTGATAATTCCGAATCATTATAACATAAAAATTGAAAGTATGGTACTTTTTTGATATGGTTAAAAGATTCAAAAAAGCAGTTCTTTTGTCTATTAGATTTTTGAATACAACAAAACCGTCACCTACTGCATTCTATTTCGTAACTATATCTCACAATAGTCATATTATATAAATAAGTAATTTTAAGGAGATGAGCATATGTATTTATGTCCATTTTATTCTTTAAGACAAATAATTAGAAACAAAATATTTGTACTAGATTTTAAGCAAGGAGATGTAAATGGTGATTTAATAATAGATAATGTCTATTTAGTAGGAAAAAAACCATACGGAATAACAAGTCCCTTTGTTGATAATATAACTCTATTAATTCAAGATGGAAGGACAAATATTTTCTATAAAATTGTTCCAAAAGAAAATGCTGGATATAATCCAACAATCTTTTTAGGAGATTTTACTGGAAATAAAATAAGTGATATTCTAATTAGTATCGACTCAGGAGGAAGCGGTGGATATGCTTTTTATTATATTTATTCCTTTATGAATAATACTCCAATAAAGATCTTTGACCACGAAAAATTCAACCAAAAATATACCTATAAAGTAATATATAAAGATTATTATGAAGTAGAAGTTGAAGGAAACAATTCAAAAAAATATATTATAGACATTAAATATAAAGGTAAAGAATATCTATCTGAAATATATGATGACAAAGGTGAACTTAAAAAGCCTATTGAAGGATGGGTAAATCCTCTTGGCGGACTATATCCTATAGATTTTCAGAGAGATGGAACTTATGAATTATATGCAACCCAACGAATAGCAGGTAGGTATAATGCTGATGGATTGGGATATGTACAAACTTCATTAGAATGGAATGGCAATGATTTTGTTCCATTCTTCCAAACTATAGGAATACTAGGATAGAATGAATTCTATCCTAGTATTTATGTTTTTCTTAAAAATATTTCCGCAATAGATACAATAAATATTCTCTTAATTTTTATAACTTCCGTAATGGATTTCATCAAAATCTTCCTTAACTTATTTAAATCGGAGATTTTGTTCCTGATTATTTAACATTTTTTAATTAAGTTCTATATTTTTTAAGATAATATATAGAAATATATAGATTTTGAATATATCATAATAATATGTGAAAAAATCTTTCAATAAATATGCTAATTTTTCAATTCGGTATTATTATATTTAATATAGAAAAATAGGAGGTCACGTATCATGATAAATGGATTTCCCATTATTATTGGACTTATAGTAATATTTTCAGCAGGACTTATACAAGGAGTGACTAGTTTTGGATTTTCTCTACTCACATTGCCTATTCTAGGTGCATTTGTACCACTTAAAATAATCGTTCCAATGATGATAATATATAGCCTAATAATGAATTCTATGATTCTTTATAAAATAAAAGGACATGTAAATATAAAGAAAATATATTTATTAATTATATCTGCAGTCATAGCTACTCCAATAGGCGCTAACTTATTAATAAACTTAAATGAAAATATATTAAAGATAATAGTAGGTATAATTGTTTCTGTATCTGCCATTTCTTTCTATTTTGGCTATAAAATTAAGATTAATAATGAAAAACTTGCATATATACCAGTAGGTATTTTAAGTGGATTATTAAATGGCAGTGTCAGCCTAAGTGGACCTCCAATAATACTTTTTTTAACTAATCAAGGTGTTTCCAAGCAAATTTTTAGAGCTACCTTAACAGCATATTTTTGGATACTTAATATAATGACTATAATAACTTTTTTATATAAAAGACTTATTACATATGAAGTTTTAAAATTTACAGTTTATCTATTGCCTGCACTAATTATTAGTGTCATGATAGGTATTAAGTTGGGGAATAAAGTTAAAGAAAAGATGTTTAAAAAAATAACTACAATTTTAATAATTTTAATGGGAATATTATCAATTATTTCTGGAATTAAATAGAGCCAGACAAAGGGACAGGTTTATTGTCTGTTTCACTCTTTTTTCTCGCTTTTCTTGGCATAACTTTCACCTCAACCTAATTATACAAATAAAATACCTGCCCCCTTAACTTAGTTCACTTTTTTTCACTTTTTATCTTCATTTTCTTAAAAAAATTATTTTATTAAATTATCAAACTTTTTCAAATTTACAACTTAATAAAGCTTATCTCTTCTTATGCTTCTCAATATTATGTTTATAAAAATATTGTTCTATACCAGTAAAAAAACCAGTGTAACCAGAAACATATATAAAAGGTAATATATTAAAAGTTAATTCTAATAATAATATCCCTAATAAAACTATTGTGAATTTAATATATGTATTTCTAGTGTATTTTTTAATAATATCTATAATCCCAAAACATTCAATAGTATTTAGTGTAATCGAATATATAGTAAACAAGATCATAATATTAAGTAGCAAACTTCGCCAGCTAAATTTAACATCTTTTACATAACCATATAGTAAAAAAAAGATTAATATAACCAAAAAATCTTTATTTATATATTTTTTTAAAGTTTCTGTCTTCATATAACTCTCCTCATGTAAATTAAATTTTTGTTGTCTTCTTATTTATGGTACGGTTCACCCCTACTTATTCTAAAAGCTCTATATATTTGCTCTAATAAAATTAATTTCATCAGCTGATGGGGAAATGTCATTTTTGAAAAAGATAATTTGAAATGACTTTTATTTATAACTTCTTGTGATAGTCCTAAAGAACCACCTATTATAAAAGTTATATTACTGTTTCCTGATAAGGCCAAACTGTCAAGTTTTTTTGAAAATTCCTCTGAAGATAAACTTTTACCATCAATACATAAGGTTATAATATAAGAGCTTTCATTCAATTTGCTTAATATTCTTTCACCTTCTTTTTTCTTCACAATTTCCATTTCAGCTTCACTTAAACTTTCTGGAGCCTTTTCATCATTCACTTCAATTAATTTTAGTTTACAGTACTTAGATAATCTTTTTGAAAACTCTTTTATACCATCATTTAAATATTTTTCTTTAATTTTACCTACTGAAATTATCGTTATATTCATTTAAATCCTCCTATATAAACTACTTTAATTACATAATTATTCTTTATATAGAATCGCATACTATCGCTCTGAAATATAAATTTATCTGTAATACCTTCTATCCTATCAACTTTTAATAATTCTTCTTTCAGTTTTTTATTATCGATATTCAAACCACTTCCTATAATCTTATCATCCTCTACAGCTATTAAAAAAAGTTCTAAAATTACTCTTTCATAGTCCTCTGGTAAAAAGTCTCCTTTTAGTTTATTACACCTTTTACAGCAAGTTACTAAATTGAAAATATCATTAGTCCCACCTTTACTCACAGGAAAATAATGATCTAATGTAATCTGATGAAATTTAAGTTTCTTCCCACAATAAAAACATCTTTTTAAATCTCTTTGATAAATATATAGCTTGTCCTTATTGCCAGGCTTCACAAAATCACACCTTGATTTATACTTTTAAATACATTTTTTATTCTAAACTTCCATTTAATTCTCTATTTTATATTCTGATTGCATACATAATCAACTTATACTATTAAATATTTAGGCGTTTTATCACAAAAATCACAAGTATGCGGACTTGTCCAATCGGTAAAAGATATTTTATCTAATTCATAGATGTCAGGTGGTTGTTCATACACATCAATAAACTCCTCAATTGCAATATCTAAATGTTCATTGCAAACAACATACATACAAATCACTCCATTTATTTTAATATAGTAATCTTTGTTATTCGTCATTCACCATTAATTAATTTACATTCTACATTTTCAATTTTACATTTTTAATCAGTGCCTAATTATAGTATTCTCATTTAAATATTAAATTATATACAAAAGGCTTGACTATGTTTTAAGCCAAGCCTCGTAGCCACCTAGTAATTATCTGGTCTGGTTTCAAATGTTAATTCTAGATTAATAGTTTCACCATTTCTCATAATCTCAATATTAGCTTTATCTCCAGGCTTATATTTATAAAGTATTCTTCTTAAATGATTCATAGATATTACATTTTCGCCATCTACTTTTAATATAACATCGCCAGCTCTTATTCCTGCTTTAAATGCTGGTGATTTAGATGCAACTTCTATTACAATCACACCACTGTCAGCCTTCAAGTCAATGCCTAAAGCTTTTTCATATTTTTCTACTTCAACTCCCGATATACCCATAAACACAGTTTTAAACGTTCCTTCTTTAATAACTTGTTCTATAATAGGTTTAGCAGTATTAATCGGAATAGCAAAACCTAATCCCTCTGCTGACTGTATTTTAGCAGTATTTATACCTATAACTTCACCTTTTGAATTTAGTAACGGACCTCCACTATTACCAGGATTTATTGATGCATCTGTCTGTATTAAATTTTCAATAACATTATTTTCATCAACTCTAATAGATCTATTTAAACCACTTATGATTCCAGAAGTTACAGTTCTTTGGAATTCTAAACCCAAAGGATTACCTATAGCAACAGCTAATTCTCCAACCTGGAGCTTGTCAGAATCACCCAAATCAGCTGCTGGTAAATTTGTTGCATCAACCTTAACAATAGCTAAATCTAAAGCCTTTTCATACCATAAAACTTTTCCTTCTTTTTTATCCCCATTCTTGAATAATACAGTTATCTTATCTGCTTTTCCATCTGCAATTACATGAGAGTTTGTTAATATATATCCATTGCTATCAACGATTACACCAGAACCTACCCCTTGCTGCTGACGAGGTCCCCAAAAAAAGTAATCCACAGTCTGTATCGTAGTTATACCAACAACTGACTTCATAGCCTTCTTAGCCACAGCAGTTACAGTTGTAATATCATCCTTTGGTATTATTTTTATTTCTGCATTTTCTGTTATGTTTTTCTTATATAGCTCTGGAATTGGTAAATACTTTCCATATAAATAGGCTGGTGCAACATACGATGAAATTATTCCACCAATTAATGCTGCTATCAAAGCCACTATAAAATATGAAAATACTCCTCTTCTTTTCCTATAAGGTTTATAAGAAGTTATAGGGCCTTTAACATAGTAGTCGCTAGTGTTAGCAATTTCCTTTTCATAAGCATCCTCAATATTATTTTTTTCATTCTCACTTTCTCTTTTTTCTTCCCAATCCATTTTAAACACCTCCTGCAGCAAATCATTTATTAAAAATCATATATTTTTGTTGGCCTATCCCTTTGTGTAAGTTCAAGAATAATATCATCTCCTATTTTTATACCCTTTTCTCTTAAAATATTAACAACTGTTTGATAAGCTAACTCTGGAAAATTATTTTCTTTACTTAAATGAGCTAAAAGTACCTTTTGCCTTTTCCCAGAAAATACTTCTGATATTACTTCTCCCGCTAAATCATTAGATAAGTGCCCTGTGTCTCCTAGTATTCTCTTTTTTAAAAACCATGGATATCTACCCATCTTTAACATTTCTATATCGTGATTAGACTCAATTACCAATAAATCTGAATTATATATTTTCTTTTTAATATCTTCACTAACATAACCTGTATCTGTTACTAAACTCAATTTTACATTTTTATGATAAAAACAAAAACCAACAGATTCAATTGAGTCATGTGAAGTTTTAAACGGTAATACTCCTAAATCTTTTAATTCAAATTCTTTTTCAGTCTTAAATATCTTAATATTATTTATGCTTATTTCTCCTATATCATTCTCCATCGCCTTCCAAGTACTCTCATTAGCATATATGGGTAAATTATATCGTCTAGAAAGAATTCCTACACCTTTTATATGATCTTTATGTTCATGAGTAACTAATATACCATTTATATCTTCAGGCGAAATGCCTATTGATTTTAATGAATTCTCAATCTTTCTTCCACTTAATCCTGCATCTATCAATAACTTAATTCTGTCTGTTTCAATATACTGACAGTTACCACTACTTCCACTAGCTAATGAACAAAATCTAATAGTCATCCTTGTCCTCCAAACAGTTTTTTGCAGTTATATTATAGCACAAAAAAATTTATGAAAAAAGCCGAGTAAATCCCCGGCTAAATTTTAACTCTCTTAATTTTTGCTCCTAAATTTCTAAACTTCTCTTCAACCTTTTCATAACCTCTATCTATATGATAAATATTATCTATTTCTGTTATCCCTTCTGCAATAAGCCCTGCTATTATAAATGCCGCTCCAGCTCTTAAATCTGTTACTGATATCCTAGCTCCACTTAAACGCTTTACTCCTTCTACTACTGCAACTCTACCTTCCACTTTTATATTTGCTCCCATGCGCTTTAATTCATCAACATATTTAAATCTTCCTTCAAATATGCTTTCAGTAACTACACTTGTACCATTTACTGTTGATAATAGTACTGTCATTGGCTGTTGTAAATCAGTCGGGAAACCTGGATATGGTAAAGTTTTAATATTTACACTCTTAAGATTATCTGAACCTTTAACTCTTATAGAATCACCATACTCTATTACTTCAACACCCATCTCCTTTAATTTAGCAGTTATAGACTCTAAATGCTTAGGAATAACATTATTAATTAATACATCTCCTCCAGTAGCAGCAGCAGCTATCATATATGTGCCTGCTTCAATTTGGTCAGGTATAACGCTATAAGTACATCCGTGTAACTTATCAACACCTTTTATTTTTATAACATCTGTTCCTGCTCCTCTTACATCAGCACCCATCATATTCAAAAAGTTAGCAACATCAACAACATGGGGTTCTTTAGCAGCATTTTCAATTATTGTAGTTCCTTCAGCTAATACAGCTGCAAGCATTATATTAATTGTAGCACCAACACTAACTACATCAAGATATATCTTTGCACCCACTAATTTGTCTGCTCTACATCTGATAACACCATGCTCTATTTCTACTTCTGCTCCTAATGCTTCAAATCCCTTTATATGCTGGTCTATTGGTCTAGTACCTATATTACATCCTCCTGGATAAGCTACTTCAACTTCCTTAAACCTTCCTAAACCTGCCCCTATCAAATAATAAGAAGCTCTCATCTTATTCGCCAAATCATATGTAGCACAGCATTTATCAAGTTTACTTGAATCTATTATCATGGTTCCATTTTCATCTAGCTCTACATCTACTCCTAGCTCCTGCATTATATCCTTGAATAGATATACATCTCTAATATGAGGAATATTTTCTATATAACACTTACCACCTGATAATATAGAAGCAGGTATAATAGCAACTGCAGCATTTTTAAATCCACTTATATTAACTTGACCTTCAAGTTTTACTCCACCTTCAACTATAAGCTTTTCCATGTATCTAACTGACAAAAGTCAGTATAGTCACCCCACTTTCCACTTTGGTATATTAAGTCCATAATAATATTATATACAAGTATTTAGTTTTTTTAAATACTAATCTTAAACACTATTAAAAATAATGAAATCTTTATTGCCTTGTCTACTATTATCTATATGCTAGTCCAAAAAAAAATAGAAGAAAAAATAAAATTCTTCTATTGTCTAAATATAAATTATTTAATCTATAAATATTAAAGTTCCATCACTGAGCTTTATTCTCCAAGCTGGTCCTGCTTGTCCTTTTAATGTCTTTTTCCAGTCTCTTGCACCATGCTTTATCGGATCAAAATAATAACACAAGCTTATATCGACTATAGTTTTTCCATAAATATCTTCCATCGTAAGTAATCTTAGAAGAGACTCGGGTGCAGCACTTATCGTTATCTTACGTTCACTCATCTTTACAAAATTAAACCAAAGTCTCTCAAATCTTTTAATCCCTGTATTATCTATTTCAAATATCATATAACTTTTCTCTAATAACATATCTTTATTCTTTTTAGTATATCTTAAAATATATCTATTCCCATCAAAACT
The DNA here is from genome assembly GCF_001730685.1 of Caloranaerobacter ferrireducens. NCBI lineage: Bacteria > Bacillati > Bacillota > Tissierellia > Tissierellales > Thermohalobacteraceae > Caloranaerobacter > Caloranaerobacter ferrireducens. The sequence goes on from NZ_MDJR01000006.1 coordinate 141,233, forward strand.
ATAGTCTGTTAATTTATAATCGTTTTGATCAAAATCATTATTTTTAATAAAATTCTCTGCAATCGAAACTGCTATATCCTTGTTAAGTTCATTATAAATTTTAATAGAAGAATCGTTTTTATATATTATTTTCTTATTATCTATTATTTCTAACGTTTCATTCCCCTTTTTATATAATATTTGTCCATTAACAACTTCTTTACTATAATCCCCCAGTAATTTTTCTGCTAATTTTTGAGGATCATGTATCTCATATTCTATAGTCAATAGGGGTAAAGATGGAATAATTTTAGGTATATCTGCATCAATTTTTATGCCTTTCTGCAAAAGAAGATTTTTAACTTCTTTTATAAATTCTTCCTTTACAGTAAGGTAGGCACTTTCATCTCTTTTATTATCAATAAGCACATATACCAAAATTAAATTTGTAATCAAAAATGCTATTATCAGTATATTTATGGCCTTCGACCAATCCATTTATGTTCACCATCCAAAATATTATCTATTCCGGTAACCCCCCATTGACAAACTTGCCATCATGCATATCAAAAATATAAGTAATTCCATTCACCTCAATTACCCATACCCCTATTAATTTTTGCTTGTACTTTTTATCACAATAATCAAAATATCCTAATTCAATATCGTCTATCAATGATAAAATTGTAAAATTATCAATTTGTTCTATTTTTAAATTATTTTTCTTAGCTACATCTGCTTTAATCATCGACAAATTAGCTTCTATAACCTTTTCTGGCGGCAAAATCTTCTCTTTAGAAGACTTTTTATATTCAACCTTACTTATAGTCCTTATATATCTTTTATAGCTTTTTACATTTTTGTTAAATACTTCTATTTCTATAGGGCTGCTAAACTTATTTTTGTCAGCATAAACAGTTAAATTGTTAACTCTATATGTAAATTTAAATCTATATCCTTTGTTTCCTTTATACTCTATTTCTTCAATAGAAGACAAATAAGCTTCTTCAGGCCATCCTAAATGACTTGTAATAAAATCTACTGCTTTATTTAAACTAATAAAAAGATTTCTCTCTGTTACATTTTCATCTAGAGTATTAAAATATTCAATCAAACCATTTTTTGAAATCTTCAAACCTTTTTGTCCATACAAAAAAATAACAGATCCATCAGTCTCAACTATTTTTCTAGCATACTCTAGATCTTCTCCAAAAAAACTTTTTGCTACAGATTCCATAGACAGATAACTTTCAGTATTCATTTCATTATTAACATAAACATAAGGAATTATATAATTTAAACTTGATGTATTAATAGGAATATAAACATCCTTATCTATACCCCACATTCGGATTGAATAATATTTAAGTACATTTTCTCTTTCTATTTCGTCCAATGTATTTATTAAAATACTGGTATCAACCTTAATATTATATATTTTTATATGATTAGTTTTATTGCTAAGTACTATATAAGGATTTCTTCCTAAATAAATATAAATGTTTCGTACATTTTTTATGCTATTATAAATCGAACTTGAAGGCTTACAATTCAGTACCTTTACTAGCATATATATTGGTATATCTTCGGTAAAAAATAAATTTATAGATTTTTTAACATCATTCTTAATAATTTCTCTTTCATCTATCTCCTTATAACTCAAATCTTCCTTTTGAAAAATTCCTTTTAAATACGATCTGGTTTTTAACCATAAATCATATCTGTCGCCCGAATATAATATAGTATAATTACCCCCGAAGTTAATTAAGTACTTTTCAGGAGATATCACATCAGACAAAATATAATTGTATCCAATACCTTTGTCTTTATCTTCACTAAAGGAAGGAATAAAGGTAAATGGAAATTGCACCCACAACTGCTGTGTTAAAAAAATACTAATGAGAACTAAAGATACTAGCAAAAAAGCCTTCGATCTCTCTCTTTGCATTTAGAATCATCTCCAAAAAAATGGTATGCTAGTATCTTGATTATTTGATAAATCTATCATTTGTCTAATAGTTTCAGAAAAATTCATGCTTCCAATATTGTCAATATATTCCTTTACTTTCTCCATATCAGTAACATATACATACTTAGTTATAATATCTGTTACTTCATCATCAATAACATATATACTTATCTTATTTTTCCCTGGTTTGAGCTCTAACTCCTTAGCAAATACACCTAAATCTCCTACTTCTAACACTTCTTTTGTCTCAAGCGTATATACTTCTTCTGCTTCTTCCACATCTTCCATACTGCTATCATTTATTGACAATGTATCTACATTAAAATCAACACCTGCCAAGCTAGCAGAAGAATATACCTCTACTATTATCTTAAGTCCTTGTCTTGCTCTACCTGAAAGCAAAACAATATTATCAGTAGTAATCAAATTATCTTCTGGATAAATTATATCAATAATGCTTTCTTTTTTAACAATCTCAATATTTGTATCGTTTTTTTCTATCTCACTATCATTTCCAACCGAATAACCAACTGTTCCGTAAGTACCTATTATCACTATTACTAATGCTCCTGTTAATACCTTCTTAAGCATAATTATTCCTCCTTAAAGGTACAAATAGTACTTCAGCATAATTATATAACAACATTATTACAAATATATTACAACGCTATTAAAATTGAATTACACCCCTATAGCAGGTAAAATAATATCCACTTCTGTACCAATATTATACTTACTTCTTATCTTTATATCTCCATTATGCGCTTCTACTATCTGCTTTGCTATTGAAAGTCCTAGGCCTGTACCACCTAAAGCTCTAGATCTTGCTTTATCTACTCTATAAAATCTTTCAAATATTCTATCTAAATCTTCTTCTGGAATACCAATACCATTATCTTTAACAGTAATAATTACATTATCATTTTCTCTTTTTACAAAAATACTTATTTCACCTTTTTCAGGAGTATACTTAATAGCATTACTAACTATATTTAGTATTACCTGCAATATACCATCCTTATCAGCAAAAATTTCTGTAATATTTTCCTCAATTTGAATATTTATACTTTGTTTTTTCTCCTTTGCAAATATCGCTGTTCTTTTTAAAGTTTCTTCTATAAGCTCTTTTACAGAAATTTTTGTCATATTCCATTTTGTCTGTTTAAAATCAAGATTTGAAAGTTGCAATAAATCCCTTACAATTCTAGCCATTCTATCGCATTCATTATTTATTACATTTAAAAATTGCATAGAATACTGTGTATTGTCAATTGCACCTTCAAGGAGAGTTTCTGTATAACTTTTAATAGTTGTTATCGGAGTTTTTAACTCATGAGATACATTAGCAACAAATTCCTTTCTCATATTCTCTAGTTTTTGCTGTTCAGTTATGTCCTGCAAAACTACTATAAGCCCACCATAATCGCCATTCTCATTTTTAAACGGTGCAAATTTAGCTCTGTATATTACTGAATTATATTCAAAAACCTCACTACCTTCCCATTTATCTACCTTTTTAATATATTCTAAAGTCAACTTTTCATTTAACGGCCTTACTAAATCATCATATTTCTTTTTGTTTAACTCGTCATAAGACAATCCAAATAAATCTAAAACTATCGGATTTGCATGTATAATTTCTCCATCTTTATTTACTGCTATCACACCATCTGCCATATAGGTAAAGATTGTATCCATTTTACTCTTTTCACTATATACTTCAGATATTGTTGCTTTAAGCTTTTGAGTTAAATAATTAAACATACTAGCAAGCTGCCCAATTTCATCATCTGATTTAACCTCAACAAATTGATCAAAATCACCTTTAGCCATTTTTTCAGCTTTTATTGTAACATCATTTATCGGACCTGTTATACTTTTTGCAATAAAAAAACCCAGAAAAACTGTAATAAATAAAGCCAGCAGCGTTGCCTGGGTTAAAATAATTTTAGATTCATCTATAGTATCATATACATCTTCTAAATCTGATATAAGATATATAATACCCTTAACTTCCCCAATTTTATTAAACACAGGATAAGCCAAGTGTTTCTCTTTTACATCTGATCTATCCAGATTAGATATGATAGCATCCACTTTTTCCCCATCTAAAGCAGATAATATCAAAGCTGAATTTATTAGTCTGCACTCAAAAGCTTTCTTACCCTGAAACTTTCTATTGTTACTTGCTAATATCTCTGGTATTTGTGAATTGCTTAATATATATAAAGTTTCTGTAGTCTTTAAAGGCCATTTCGAAATAGTAGATTGTATACTTTCCCTTGATTTTTCCCAATTATCTTGTTGTATTGCCGAAGATCTTATGATTTCCTCAATACGGTACTCCATATCGTCAGAAATCTGATTGAGTTGATGTTTCTCTAAATTTTCTATAATAAATACTCCTACTATAACCATTGCTATAAATACTAATAGAAAGTAAATAGTTATAAATTTCCATCTAACACTATTAAACATTCTTACGCCCTCCTAAAGTAATATCCAACACCTCTTTTTGTGAGGACATACCTAGGACTACTAGAATCATCTTCCACTTTTTCTCTTAATCTTCTTACGGTAACATCTACCGTTCTTATATCTCCATAATATTCATAGCCCCAAACTTCCTCAAGTAATTGTTCTCTTGAAAACACTTGTCCAGATTTTGTTGCTAAGAACTTAAGTAATTCAAATTCTCTTAATGTTAACTCTATAATCTTATTGTTCTTTTTGACTTCATATCTATTTAAATCTATGACCAAATCTTCACAAACTATTATTTCTCCATTAGAATTTCCACTCGACATATCTACTCTTCTTAAATTAGCTTTAACTCTAGCTATAAGTTCTCTCATACTGAAAGGTTTTGTTATGTAATCATCAGCTCCAAGCTCTAATCCTAATACCTTGTCCACTTCTTCTTCCTTAGCTGTCAACATAAGTACAGGAGTCTTAAGCTTATGCCTTATTTCTTTAAGTACCTGGAACCCATCTTTTTTAGGTAACATTACATCTAATAAAATCAAATCTGGTTTTAAGTTAAAAGCTTTAAACACAGCCTCTTCCCCGTCATATGCTAATTCAACCTGAAACCCTTCTTTCTCTATGTTAAACTTTAATATGTCCGCAATAGGTTTCTCGTCATCTACGACTAGGATTTTCTTATTCATCAATTATCACCTCAAATATTATAGTTTGTGAAAAAAGTCAATTTTCTAGAGTAAATGAATCCAAACGTTATCTTTATTATAATTCTATATTATAATTAATTTATCCTTCAAATATTTTTTCTAATATCTGTATGTTTTGTCAACATAATCTGACCCATTATTCTAAATAGGTCAAAAGTCCTGTAGAATTTTGTCTAATTATATAATATAATTTATATTGAGATATGCAAAACATAAAATATGGTAATATTTTATTCTCCATCCCCCATAATTTTTCATATAAATGAAGTCAACCAAACGGTTGACTTCATTTATTTTAAATCATATAAATTTATTTTTAATACTGCTTTAGTTGAACTTTTTAGATTATTACCTTCTCCTAAGGTTATTAAAATGTCTTTTAATTTCTCAAATCCCCAAACATCAGAAATCTTTTTAATAACTTCAAAAGATTTTCTATATGCAATATATTGGTCTAATTCATAAAAATTTTTATCTAGACTCTTTATATCTACTTTGTCTACATATTGGATATCTTTTCCCCATTCAAAACCTGTTAATTTATATTCTGTATAAAGTGCTATTCCTTCTGTAAGCCACATTGGATAATTTCCGTGAGTAATCTTATCAACTATAAGGTGAGTAAATTCATGAACGATAGGACCATCTTTTTCATAAACCATATTGAAGTTTTCAATATCATTTATCCATAGTTTAGGAGATAATATGTTAATCACTCCACCATAATAGACACCAATTGGATATGTTTGTTTATTTAGACGTGTATTTTTCAATAATTCATTTCCATCATCGTATATTATGATAATGCTCTTTTCTTTAGGATAATAATCAAACATCTTACAAACAACGTTATAGTATTTTTCAGCTATTTCTCCAGTTAAATATGCAACTTCCTTATTCTCTTCATCAAATCTTATAACAAAATGTTTAGTTTCTAATATGTCATAATCTTTTATATTTGCTAATATCCTCTTCTTTTCTATATTATTGTACAAAGTATTGATAGAGCCCTTTAAATATCCAATAAATTTTACATTAGTAATAGAAATAAATATAAAAACAAGTATTACAACAATCAATAGTCTGAAAATATCTTTTATATGTTTTTTCATTCTATTGTTCCCCCTTTCTTTTAAATATGTATATGGGGAACGTACATATTATATCATGTTATTATGTAAACTTCATTGGTAATTTTTGCTCTAAATAAACCCTAAAAGTATAACCTTTTAGCCTTCTTATGCATAAATTAAATCATAGGAAGGTGAGATGTATGAGAAGGCAAAGAAAGTATAAAATTGATCCGATAGTAAGCGCTAAGCTTAATTCAAAATCTAAAGAAGAAATTCCTGTTATTATCAGAGCTAAAAATGGTGATTTCAATAGGCTTAGCAATATCGTATTAGGTATGTCAAGCAAAGTTAAACGCACTCTTCCTCTAGTAGGGGGAATAGCTTGTAGCTTAAATATTGAAACTATAAGCAAATTAGCAAGAGATCCAAATATCGAATATATAAGTTTTGATTCTAAAGTTTTTGCCCTATTAGATATCGCAACTTCTTCTATAAAAAGTAATTTTGCTCATGAATTAGGATATACAGGCAAGGGAGTAACAGTTGCTGTAATTGATACAGGTGTAGCACCACATAATGACCTTACCAAACCCAGAAACAGAATTATAGGTTTTAAAGATTTCATAAACGATAAAACCTCGCCATATGACGACAATGGTCACGGCACACATGTTTCAGGTATAATAGCTTCAAATGGATATTCGTCAAAAGGTAAATATGCAGGCGTAGCACCAGAATGTAATATTTTAGGAATAAAAGCATTAGATAGTTCAGGAAGCGGTAGTACATCAGATATAGTTGCGGCAATAGAATGGGTAATAAAAACTAAAAACGTATACAATACTAAAATAATAAATCTATCACTAGGTAGTCCACCTACAAACCCATATAACGAAGATCCTCTTGTAAAAGCTGTAGAAGAAGCTGTTAAATCTGGTCTAACTGTTGTTGTTGCTGCCGGCAATAGTGGACCTGCTAAAGAAACAATATTATCTCCAGGTAATTCTAAAAAAGTAATTACAGTTGGAGCAGTAGACGATAATAAAACTCCTGAATTAAGTGATGACTTCATTGCACCTTTCTCAAGTAGAGGACCTACAAAAGAAGGCTTCAAAAAACCAGATGTTGTAGCTCCAGGTGTCGATATCATGTCATTATCAAGTAGCAACCTCAGTAGCTATACTTCATTAAGTGGTACCTCTATGGCTACCCCTATGGTGTCAGGAGCCTGCGCCTTATTATACAGCAAACACGGAAATCTTAGTCCAAGTCAAATTAAAGCAATGATTATGAAATCCTGTGTAGATTTAAAAGATACCTATAATAATCAAGGTAGTGGGGTAATTAATCTAAAAAGACTATTCCAAGAAAAACCTATCGAAGATGTCCCCGAAGAAAAACCATATACAGAAAATTTATTCGGAGACAATTTCATTGCTATTGTATTACTGTTCTTACTTTTAAGTAAAAGAATTTAAAAAAATTAGCTCAGTCAAAAGACTGAGCTATCTGTATTTTTTGCCTAAATATTTATATGGATTTACTGGTTTACCGTATTTGCGAACTTCAAAATGCACATGAGGTCCTGTACTTCTTCCTGTATTACCAACAGCAGCTATTACTTTTCCTTTATAGACTTTCTCACCTTTTTTTACATAGATTTTGCTGCAGTGAGCATATCTAGTTGTAAATCCGCCTCCATGATCTATTTCAACCATGTAGCCATATGAACCTCTCCATCCGGCAAAAGTTACCACTCCACCATCTGCTGCTTTAATAGGTGTTCCAGTCCTTGCTGCTAAATCTATACCCTCATGCATTCTGCCCCATCTCTTGCCGAAGCCTGAAGTCAAAGTACCTCTCGTAGGTGTTATAAAAACACCTGTTGCTTTAAGTGGTGGTATTTCCTTAGTTCCTTTAATAATAATCTGAGATATTGGATTAGAAATAATAGTTTCCTTTAAAATCTCTTTTGCAACTTCAATTCCATTATGTTTCTCTATCTTAGCTATAACTTCTTTTTTACCATATACTCCTCTTCTTTTTATTACTGCTTGATCCTTATACATTTTAGAACTATATTCATATTTTATATCGAAATCAATCTTTTCAATATATTTCTTTTCTTCATAAGTAGCTACTGTTAAATATGGCTTAGGCACTATTAAACTCAATTCATCTCCTGGATGAATGAGCTTAGGATTTTTATCAGGATTAGCTTTAATCAAATCATTTACAGTCAAATTATACTTATGCGCTATAGTCCAAAAATTCTCACCCTTTTTTACAACATGAGTTTTAACTTCATCTGTTCCTTTTTGAATATAATTTAGTACCTTATCAAAATCCTCCACTGCAGATATCGGAACTTCTTTTTTAACTATTTTAACGTTTTCAACAAACCTTATATCTTCTATTGAAGAATTTTCTTCCTCTGCTGAGTTTATATAAGGTTCTTTAATCTTATCTAACACTTTTTTGGCTAAATCTTCTGTCTTAAGAATTCCTAATACCTTTCCATCTGCTTCAATTGCATATGCAAATACATTAAATTCAATATTATCTTTCAAATTATTCTTAATATCTTCTTTTTTTGTCAACTCACTGTCCTCAGCATGAGTATCTTGATACTCGAACTCATCTTCAATTGAAACCTCAAAACCATAATTAGTAGTTAATTCATTTTTAAGCGTAGTTATAACATCATTAACAATTTCTTTATTCCTAACCGTACCTATGTAATTGCCATTATAAATAACCTTAAAAGCCCTTGTATATATCTCACGTTTTACACTCTTTCTATATTCAGCAAACGCAAAACCGCCTGCTAAAATGCTTATTATCACGGCAAAAATAACCACTTTATTGAATTTTTTGCCTTTATTTTTTATATTCAATTTCTTAATAAGTTCATTAATCTTTTTAAAATACGAGCTATTCATTCTAAAGCTCCTTCCTAAAAAGTTTTTTGTAACACAATTGTAATATAAGCTCAAAATAAATTATATCATATATCCTGAAATTTACAAAGAATAATCTAATGCATGTCTATAATTATTTTATTCTTCTAATTAAAATATATTCTATCTAAGCAATAGCTCTCTTATAATAGCATCATCACTTTTTAAATCTAAAACCTCTCTACATATTTCAATAAAATCTTCAGTTTTTGCATTTCTAAATTTGTTTCTTTTAAAATAAAGCTTTAAAATATTAAAAAACTTCTCATCTCCAATTTTTCCCCTAAATTCATTTAAACTAATTGCACCTTTTTGATATACCAAAGCCAAATACTCCTGCCATGAATTAAAATTACTCAGACTCTTATTTATAGACTGATTTATAAAATCTGAGTCCTTATACTTGTTAAAACGACCAATAACCATTTGATTAAACACTTTATCCTTAACTTCTACACCATACTTTTTTTCATAATATAAAATCGTTGAATATTCAGTTAAACTCTCATCTAACCACGGTTCATCAATTTGATCATTCCCAACAATACCATACCACCATTGATGAGCTGTTTCATGTGCAATAATATATTCTAATATGTCTGACTGTCTATATGAGTATATGTCATTATCTATCATAACCACATTCGGATATTCCATACCCCCAACATAAAAGTCACTTGCTACAACTTCAAATTCTTTATAGGGGTATTTACCGAATAAATCATTAAATATCTTGATTGAATCTACTGCATATTGTAGTGCTTCTTTTTTATACGTATCATTAAAACAATAAGAAACAACCTTGATATTATCAACCCAAGCCTCTTCTTTTTTAAATTTATCACTTAAAATAATTACAAAATCTCTAACATTATCTGCTTCAATATAATATTTCACCTTATCATCTAATTTTTTCGTATCAACAATCACGCCAGTACTAACTGGATAATAGTTTGATGGTGTAAGAAGCTCTACTCTATAATTGCTAACATCACTATAAAATGGATCTCCTAATTTATAATAAGGATCTAAATTCCACCCCTCTTCATCATAGACAGCTAAAATAGGATACCAATTCGTTATATTAAAAGTATATTTACCATATCCAAACCTTCCTCTAGAATTTGGTATTTTTATTTTCCCTTGAATTTCTACAGTAATCTCTGCACCATCTCTAAGCCATCTTTCAAGCTCAATCATAAGTATTGTATAATCTCGTCCTATAATCTTATATTTTTGCTCTTTGTTATCTACCATTACTTTTTTTATATCAATATATCCTGAATCAAATCCGTTTGGATAAGCTTCATTAATTTCTTCTTCAAAATATGGTGCTGTTTTAACCTTTCTGAAAGCATTTGGATATATATGAAAATATATCTTTTTTATTTTCTTTCCTGTATTATTTATATAGCTAACTTTTTCATCAATATAAATTACCTTATTTACAGGATCGAACTCTGCTTTAATAAAATATCTGTTCAATATCTTTTGGTTTACATTAAATGTAAATTGGACATCATCTCTAATAAATGTATATGTTACAATTGGTGTGATTGTTATTATAAAAAGCAATAAAACTTTAAAGATTATTTTGATTATTAATTTATGCATCGCATCCCTCCACTCACCTTTCATTTTTGAACTTATTACTAAAATATATTAATTGATAATTGGAAAATATAACTTAATATAATTTGGATGAACATTGTGTTATAATAATAGAACAAAATCTTCATTTAAGTAAATTAAGGAAGATTTTGTTGAAATCCATA